>JALOSH010000025.1 GCA_025458545.1 Hydrogenophaga sp. | reverse complement strand
GTCATGCCCGATCCGTTCACGGCGATGTGTTGTCCGCCGATCACCAGCACATCGCCCTGGCTGCCTTTGTGGCTGGCGTGTGCACGCCCCTGGCCCGGCCGTGGGTGGGGCGCCATGCCACTGATCAGGGCCGCGACCGGCGCATCGGCTGGTGGATCAACGCCCAGGTCGTCGAACCAGACTTCGCCCGCCTGATCGCGCCCGTCGGCGGTGAAGAGACCGGGTTTGAGGGTCAGCAGCGAGAGGGTGTACCGAGGTCCTTTCGGAGGCCGTTCCAGCGAGCCCCTCAGGTGCACGCCGGTGTTGGCATCCAGGCCCGACGGCAGGTCCACGCACAGCACCGGTGCTGTGGTGTTCTGCAGCACATCCATGTGGTTGGCCAGGCGGCCTTCGGGTGTGCGCAGCCGACCGATGCCCAGCAGAGCGTCGATCACGAAGTCGGGGGCAGCCGGCGGCTCGTTGGCGATGGTCAGCCCCGCAGCCAGTGCCTTGTGCAGTGCATCGGTGGCGTCCGGGGGCAGGCTGTGGCTGTCTGCGCACAAGGTGACCACGATCTCCCGGTCGGCCCCGGTGGATCGAGCCTGGTGGTGCAGATGCATGGCGGCGATCAGGCCGTCGCCACCGTTGTTGCCAGGCCCGCAGGCGACCCAGACGCACCGCGCATGCGGCGCCAGCGCCGAGGTGAGTCGGGCCACCGCTTGGCCGGCCAGCGCCATCAGGCCGTGAGCGGGTCGGGCAGCGGCGGCCCACTGCTCGATGGCACGCGTGGCATGCGTGCCGTGGAGCCGCTCCGTGGGAGTGCTGCCAATTCGCCGCATCAAACTTCAGGCGGGTGGAATGCGCAGCACCTGACCGGGATAGATTTTGTCGGGATGGCTCAGCATGGGCTTGTTGGCCTCGAAAATCTGTGTGTACTTGTTGGGCGTGCCGTAAAACGCTTTGCTCACCTTGGACAGGTTGTCGCCTTTGACCACGGTGTACATCTGCGATTCCGGCTCGGGCGTAGCGACCGTGATCAGGTCGTTGACCGCCGCCACATGGGCCACGTTTCCGCAGCACAGCACCACCTTTTCTTTGGTGGCCTGGTCAGGGGCGACGCCGGCCACGGTCACGGTTGCGCTGGCACCGTCGAACGTGACATCGAGGCCCTCCACATTCAGGTTCATGCTCTGGATGTAGGTGGCGATGGCCTGACTGGCGGTCTGGTTCAGAGCCGCCAACTGCTCTGGGCTGGGCGCGCTGGCCGCTGGCCCGGCGGCCTGGGCCTTGCCGATGCCAAAGAGTTTTTCGCCGGCTTCCTTGATGAAACTGATCATGCCCATGGTGTGGCTCCTGTGATGGGATTGGAGGATGCTTCACGCCCTGACGGCGCGCCAGGGAAGTATGACCTCTGGACCCGAGGTTCGATACCCTGCCGTCGGGACCTGCGCAATGTTGCGCATACGCGATGGCATTTCACCACGGCCTGGCGGCGCAGCGGCTTGCGGCGGCAACGACGCCGTCAACTCTTGTGCCGCAGGGGAGAGAACGAAGCCAGATCCGCAACGGGTTCCTGGCCCCGGATGCGGTCGGCGAGCGCCCGGGCGCAACCGCAGGCCAGTGTCCAGCCGCTGCTGCCATGGGCCAGATTGAGCCAGATGCGGGGCGCGCCGCTCTCGCCCAGCAGAGGTAGCCCGTCCGCCACCAGTGTCTGGGCGCCTTGCCATTCCTGCACGCTCCCTTGCGGGCCGCCCAGTCGCGCCGCGCCGGGAAACCAGTCCATCAACACCCGGTAAAGACGGCGCAATTCCGAGGCCGACGGCTTGCCGCGCTCACCACGCAGGTTGGTGCCACCCGCCACCCGAACGCGCTGGCCGATGCGTGTGATGGAAACCTGGTGTCGGGCATCCATCACCGCCGACAAGGGTGCATCCAGGGGTTCGCGCACCGCGGCACTGATGCTGTGCCCCCACACGGTCTGCGTGGGCACTTGGACGCCGAGTGGCCGCAGCAGGGCAGCACTGGCGCCGCCTGCGCACAACACGGCAGCGTCAAAAAGCGGGGTCGACGCCTGGCCTGCTGAAAGTGTCAGCGTCACGCCCGTTTGGGAAGCATTGAGCCGCACAACCTCGCAGCCAAACTGGAAATCGCAACCCCGAGCCTGGGCAAGGTTCTTGAGCTGCAGGGTGAACTGGCGGCAATTGGCCGACGAGTCGTTGGAAAGCTCAACGGCGCCCGACAGATGGGTGTCTGGATTGAGTGCAGGTTCGACCAGCCGTACCTGTGCCGCGTCCAGCTCCTTCGCCGACACACCCAGTTCACGCAGGGCGGGCAGGTTGGCCCTGGCCTGCGCCGCCTCCCGATCGGTGCGCCAAAGCACCAGCAGACCCTGGCTGCGGTCGTATTCCAGTTTCTCCTCGGTGGTGATCTCCGCCAGCCGTTCATGGCTGAACTGCGCCAGCTGGAACAGGGCCGCCTGCCCCTGCTGCGGCGCACGGTGGGCGCGCTGCCATCGCCAAAGCCATGCCCATTGACCAGGCCCTGGCCAAGCCCCAAGTCCCGCGTCGATGGGCCAAAAGCGCGGATTCGGCCATCCAGTCTGTGCCCGCGACGCCAACCAGCCGGGAGCCACCAGGCTGCCGCTGGCAAAGCTGGCCTCTTCGGCGGCGGTGCCGCGACGCTCGAACACCGTGACCTCGTGCCCGTCGAGCGTCAGTTCGTAGGCCATGGTGACGCCGATCACGCCAGCGCCGATGACAGCGACCTTCATGGGGCGCTGACGGGGTGGGGTGTCGCGGTGTGTTCAGGCATGGATCGAAACTGCAACAGGAGCACCACGGCACCAGTGGGTGCAAGGGCTCGGGAAGGACAAGAGATGGGGAAAGAGCTTGCTATAATCGACAGGCTTTGCCAGATGCAATCGGGGAATGGTCCCTGGAGGCTCGACAAAGTTCAATCGCAAACCGGCCCAACCGGGTGTTGCCTCGCAAACGCACCAGCGAACGGGATCGCGGTGCCGTGCGAGGTGATCGGGGTCGGATTTTAGACTCAACCTCTGGAAAGAAATCACATGACTGTCTCCATGCGCGAAATGCTGGAAGCCGGTGTCCACTTCGGTCACCAAACCCGCTTCTGGAACCCCAAGATGGCACCGTACATCTTCGGTCACCGCAACAAAATCCACATCGTCAACCTCGAAAAGACGCTGCCGCTGTTCGAAGAGGCGGCCAAGTTCGTCAAACAACTGTCCGCCAACCGCGGCACCATCCTGATGGTGGGCACCAAGCGCACATCGCGCGACATCGTGGCCCAGGAAGCGCGGCGCGCTGGCGTGCCTTTTGTCGACCAGCGCTGGCTGGGTGGCATGCTGACCAATTTCAAGACAGTCAAGACGTCGATCAAGCGTCTGAAGGACATGCAGGCCCAGAAAGAGGCAGGTCTGGACAGCATGACCAAAAAAGAGCAGCTGATGTTCGCCCGCGAGATGGAAAAGCTCGAGAAAGATATCGGCGGCATCCAGGACATGACCGCTCTGCCCGATGCCATCTTCGTGATCGACGTGGGCTTCCACAAGATCGCCATCCTCGAAGCCCAGAAGCTGGGCATTCCGCTGGTGGGCGTGGTCGACACCAACCACTCGCCGGTGGGCATCGACTACGTGATCCCTGGCAACGACGACTCGGCCCGTGCCGTGGCGCTGTACGCCCGCGGCATCGCTGATGCGATTCTGGAAGGCCGTTCCAACGCCGTGAACGACGTGGTCAAGGCGGTGTCGGCCGAAGGCTCGGACGAATTCGTCGAAGTCACGACCGCCTGATTCCATCCTCTGCGACCAAGAGGGGCTCGTGTAGCCCCTTTTTCACACGCATCTTCGACATTTGATTTAGTTGGCACGGCCCGGGCGCCGTGCGATCCACGGAGAACTCAAAAATGGCAATCACCGCAAGCATGGTTGGCGAACTGCGCGCCAAGACCGACGCTCCCATGATGGAGTGCAAAAAAGCACTGACCGAAGCCGATGGCGACATGGCCAAGGCTGAAGAGCTGCTGCGCGTCAAGCTCGGCACCAAGGCTGGCAAGGCCGCCAGCCGCGTCACCGCCGAAGGCGTTGTCGCCAGTTTCATCAGCGGCACCACCGGTGCCCTGATCGAGGTCAACTGCGAAACCGACTTCGTGACCAAGAACGACAGCTTTCTGGCCCTGGCCAACGCCGCCGCCAAGCTGGTGGCCGAGCACGGCCCAGCCAATGTGGAAGCGCTGGGCGCACTGGCCTACAGCCAGGACGGCTTCGGTCCCACGCTGGAAGACGTGCGCAAGGGTCTGATTGGCAAAATCGGCGAGAACATGAGCTTTCGCCGTTTCAAGCATTACAGCAACGGCGCGAAGCTGGTGAGCTATCTGCACGGCACCCGCATTGGCGTGGTGGTGGAGTTTGACGGCGAAGACGTGTCGGCCAAGGACACAGCGATGCACATCGCGGCCATGAAGCCGGTGGCGCTGACCAGTGCCGATGTGCCCGCCGATTTCATCGAGCGTGAGCGTTCGGTCGCCACCGCCAAAGCCGACGAAGCCAACAAGGAATTGGTGGCCGCGGGCAAGCCTGCGCAGAGCGCAGAGATCGTTGCCAAGCGCATCGATGGCGCGGTGCAGAAGTACCTGAAGGAAGTTTCGCTGTTCAACCAGCCTTTCGTGAAGAACGACAAGCAGACGGTGGAGCAGATGCTCAAGGCCGCTGGCACCACGATCAAGGGCTTCACCCTGTACGTCGTGGGCGAGGGCATCGAGAAGAAGGCCGATGACTTTGCGGCCGAGGTGGCCGCTCAGGTGGCCGCTGCCAAAGGCGCCTGATCGGGTTGTTGGACACAAGCAGACACAGACAACGGGCCGCAAGGCCCGTTGTCTTGTGGGGCCGGTTTTTTTGCACGTGTCGTGGCGCGGTGTGCCGGGTGGGTGATCGCGTCTCGCTACACTTGCTCGTGAAGTTGTCAGTTGATTGAATTGCCGAAAGTTGCCTATGCCTGCTTACAAAAGAATTCTGCTGAAATTGTCGGGTGAAGCCCTGATGGGCGACGATGCTTTCGGCATCAACCGCGCGACCATCGTGCGCATGGTGGAAGAGATCGCCGACGTCACCCGTCTGGACGTGCAAGTGGCCATCGTCATCGGCGGTGGCAATATTTTTCGAGGGGTGGCTGGTGGCTCCGTCGGCATGGACCGCGCGACCGCCGATTACATGGGCATGTTGGCCACGGTGATGAATTCGCTGGCCTTGGCCGACACCATGGACAAGGCGGGCCTGGTGGCCCGTGTCATGTCGGCCATCGCCATCGAGCAGGTGGTCGAGCCGTACGTGCGCCCCAAGGCCTTGCAGTACCTGGAAGAAGGCAAGGTGGTGGTGTTCGCTGCGGGCACCGGCAACCCGTTTTTCACCACCGACACGGCAGCCGCCTTGCGTGGCGCTGAAATCGGGGCCGAGATTGTGCTCAAGGCCACCAAAGTGGACGGCGTCTATTCTGCCGATCCGAACAAGGATCCCAGCGCCACTCGATACGCTTCGCTGACGTTTGACGAAGCCATGTCCAAGAATTTGCAGGTGATGGACGCCACCGCGTTTGCCCTGTGCCGCGATCAGAAGTTGCCGGTCAAGGTGTTCTCCATTTTCAAGCCGGGCGCGCTGCGCAATGTGGTGCTGGGCGGCGACGAAGGAACCCTGGTGCACGTCTGAGGCGCCCTGGTTGAAGCAGTACACAGTCATCGAGGAAGAAGCATGAGCACAGCTGAAATTCGCCAGACTGCCGAGCACAAGATGCAGCAGTCGCTGGAAGCGCTCAAGGGCCACCTGGCCAAGGTGCGCACCGGTCGCCCCAACCCCCAGTTGCTCGACACCGTGCATGTGGACTACTACGGTTCCATGGTGCCGCTGTCTCAGGTGGCCAACCTGACGCTGCTGGACGCACGCACCATTGGCGTGGCGCCATGGGAAAAGGGCATGGGCGCCAAGATCGAGAAAGCCATTCGCGAATCGGATCTCGGTCTGAACCCGTCCAGCCAGGGTGACCTGATCCGTGTGCCGATGCCGCCAATGACCGAGGAGCGCCGCAAGGAGTTGACCAAGGTGGTGCGCGGCGAGGGCGAGGCGGCCAAGATTGCCGTGCGCAACCTTCGCCGGGATGCCAACGAACACGTCAAGAAGCTGGTCAAGGACAAGCTGGCTTCCGAAGACGATGAGCGCCGCTCCACGGACGACATCCAGAAACTCACCGACCGCATGATCAACGAGGTGGACCGGCTGGTGGCCTCCAAAGAACAAGACATCATGGCGGTGTGACGCGGGCAGAGCGGCGCCTTCTTGACTGGTTCACACCCCGATGGCCGAATTGCCAACCCCCGACACTTTGACAAAGGATGGGTTGCCTCGGCACGTGGCCATCGTGATGGATGGCAACGGGCGCTGGGCAAAACAGAGATTTCTGCCGCGGTTGGCTGGTCACAAGCAGGGGGTTGAGGCATTGCGCCGCACGGTGCAGGCCTGTGTGGACCGCGGCATCGAGGTGCTCACGGTGTTTGCCTTCTCTTCCGAAAACTGGAGTCGCCCCGCCGACGAGGTCTCGGGGCTGATGGACCTGCTGTCGATGTTGCTGGAGCGCGAGGTGGCCAAGTTGCACCGACACGGTGTGCGGCTGTGCTTTCCCGGCGACCGCACCGGTTTGTCTCCGAGGGTGGTGGAGGCGCTCCAGGCCGCAGAAAACACCACGGCTGGCAATCAGCGACTGGTGCTCAACGTCTGCTTCAACTACGGCGGGCGTTGGGACATTGCCCAGGCGGCCCGGCGTCTGGCCGCCGAGGGTCGCGAAATCACCGAGCAGAGCCTGTGCAAAGCCACGGCACTGGCGCACGTGGGGGACCCCGATCTTCTGATCCGCACCGGGGGAGAAGTGCGCATCAGCAACTTTTTGCTGTGGCAGTGCGCTTACACCGAATTCGTGTTCACCCCGTGCCTGTGGCCCGCCTTCGATACCGCCGAACTGGACCGAGCACTCGCCGACTATGCGGGCCGAGAACGGCGCTTCGGGCAGACCTCCGATCAACGGGCCCGCCTGGTCGCCATGGCCGGTTCATCCCATGCTTAAGCAGCGCATCATCACCGCGCTGGTCTTGCTTGCGGTTCTGCTCCCGGCGTTGTTCTACCCATCGATCGGACCGTTTGCCGTGCTCACGCTGCTGCTCATGGTGGCGGCCGGCTGGGAATGGGCGCGCCTCAATGGCTGCAAGGATGCCCCGGCCAAAGCGCTGGGGCTCGGTCTGGGCCTGATGCTGGGTGGTGCTTGGCTGGCCGGTGGCCTGGCGCTGAACTGGCGCCCGCTGTGGCTGGGTGTGGGCGTGTTGTGGTTGTTGCTGGCGGTCGTGATGTTGCGCCGCGGAGTGCCGGGCTGGGGCCAATGGCCCAGGGCGGTCCGGCTGTGGGGCGGTCTGTTGCTGTTGGCCTGTGCCTGGCTGGCGCTGGTGCAGGCTCGGCAGCTGGGCCTGGGCTTTTTGTTGTCGGTGCTGACGCTGGTCTGGATGGCCGATGTGGCCGCCTACGCGGGTGGCAAGCTTTTTGGGCGACGCAAGCTGGCGCCGACCATCAGCCCCGGTAAAAGCTGGGAGGGTGTTTTCAGTGGCATGCTGGGCGTGTGTCTGCTGGCCCTGACCTGGCTCTGGCTCGACCGGCAAGGGTTGACCGATGACACCAGTCTGTATTCCCATCTGTGGCGGCAAGGGGCGGCCACGGCGGCACTCGCCTTGCTGTTTCTCACCGCCATGAGCGTGGTGGGCGATCTGGTGGAGTCGCTGGTCAAACGCAGCGCAGGCATGAAGGACTCCAGCCAGCTGCTGCCGGGCCACGGCGGTGTGCTGGACCGTGTCGATGCCCTCTTGCCAGTGCTTCCGCTGGCCATGATGTTTGCCACTTTCTGAAACCATGACCCAAGCCATTCAGTCCGTCACCATCCTGGGCTCCACCGGTTCCATTGGCACCAGTACGCTGGATGTGATCGCTCGGCACCCGGAGCGCTACCGGGTGTTCGCGCTCACCGCCGCGACCCAGGTGGATCTGATGTTCGAGCAGTGTCGCCAGTTCGAGCCGCGCTTCGCCGTGATGGTCAGCCCCGAACATGCCATGCTACTGGCCGACCGC
This sequence comes from Hydrogenophaga sp., assembly GCA_025458545.1. The sequence continues at coordinate 5,861 of JALOSH010000025.1, read as the reverse complement.
GTGAAAGCCCATGGCTTGCAGGTCAACGTGCTCGCCGGTGCGCAGGCGTTGTGTGAGGTGAGCGCCGATCCGGAGGTTGACTCGGTGATGGCCGCCATCGTGGGCGCGGCCGGCCTGGCGCCGAGTCTGGCTGCCGCGCGCGCTGGCAAGAAGCTGCTGCTGGCCAACAAGGAAGCGCTGGTGGTCGGGGGCGACCTCTTCTTGCAGGCCGTGAAGGCCGGGGGAGCCACGCTGCTCCCGATCGACAGTGAGCATTCGGCGGTGTTCCAGTCCCTGCCCGACGATCCGACCACCTGGGAGCGGCGGGTAGAAAAGATCGTGCTCACGGCGTCCGGCGGCCCTTTTCGCACCCGCGACCCGGGCACGCTGGCCGAGGTGACGCCGCAGCAGGCCTGTGCCCACCCCAACTGGGTGATGGGCCGGAAGATTTCGGTGGACTCCGCCACCATGATGAACAAGGCACTGGAAGTCATTGAGGCCCATTACCTGTTCGGCTTGCCACCGGATCGCATCGAGGTGGTGATCCATCCACAAAGCGTGATCCATTCCATGGTGCAGTACACCGACCGCTCGGTGGTGGCGCAGCTCGGCACGCCCGACATGCGGGTACCCATTGCCTATGGCCTGGCCTGGCCGGAGCGCATCGCGTCGGGTGCTTCGGCCTTGGACTTCGCCACGCTGGGCGCGCTGACCTTCGAACCGGCCGATGATCGGCGTTTTCCCGGCCTGCGCCTGGCCTGGGCCTCGCTGGCCGGTCCCACAGGCACCACCGCGGTGCTCAACGCGGCCAATGAGGTGGCGGTGGCGGCCTTTCTGGACCAGCGCCTGCGTTTTGACCAGATTCACGCGGTGAACCATGCAACTTTGACGACCCTCAGCCCCTCCAAGCCCACGGGGCTGGAAGACTTGCTCGCCATCGATGCTGAAAGCCGCGCGGTGGCCTCGTCCATGGTGGCCCGCTTCTGTGGTTGACACTGGCGGGTCGGCATTGGCACTGTGGCTGCTGTGCCTGGCCTGACTTTTTGCTGCTGAACCCGTCGGATCCAAACCATGTTGACCACCCTGATTGCCTTTGTGTTGGCCCTGGGCCTGCTGATCGCTGTGCACGAATACGGCCACTACCGCATGGCGGTGGCGTGCGGCGTGAAGGTGTTGCGCTTTTCGGTCGGTTTTGGCAAGCCGCTGCTGACCTGGCGCCGCAAAGGCAACCCGACCGAATTTGTGCTGGCGATGCTGCCGCTGGGCGGCTATGTGCGCATGCTCGACGAGCGGGAGGCGCCGGTCGACGCGGCCGAGCGGCACCTGGCGTTCAACACCCAGCCGCTGCGTTCGCGCGCGCTGATCGTGGCGGCTGGCCCGGTGGCCAACCTGTTGCTGGCGGTGGCGCTGTACACCGTGGTGAACTGGTCGGGCGTCGAAGAACCGAAGCCGGTCCTGGCCAGCCCGGTGGCCGGTTCGCTGGCCGAACGTGCCGGTCTGCGTGGCGGCGAATGGGTGGTTCAGATGGAGCAGGCGGGGGGGGTGCCGGTCGAGGTGGGGTCGTTTGAAAACCTCCGCTGGCGCCTCACGCAGGCGGCGCTGTCGAGCGAGGACGTGGTCCTCTGGGTGGCACGCGAGGAGGGCGGCAGCACGCGCGCCGTCCCATTGGCGCTGAGCAGCCTGGATGTGCGCGAGGCCGACGCCAGTCTGTTCCAGCGCATCGGCATCACCTCGCCCTGGACCGAGCCGGTGGTGGGTGAGGTCATGGCGGGCGGTGCGGCTGCGGCCGCTGGCCTGATGGCCGGCGATGTGGTACGGCGAGTGAACGATCAGCCCGTGCCCGACGGCCAGCACCTGCGCGCGCTCATCCGCTCGGCGGTGGACGCGAACGGGGCGCCGGTTTCGCAGCGCTGGGATCTGGAGCGCGACGGGCAACTGGTCAGCCTGGTGGTGCAACCGGCACCCGAGCAACAGGCGGGCGTCTGGGTCGGACGCGTGGGCGCCTACATCGGCGCTGCGCCCGAGATGATGACGGTGCGCCACGGCGTGTTCGATGGGCTGGCCCAAGGCGTGGTGCGCACCTGGGAAGTGTCCTGGCTGACCTTGAAGATGATGGGCCGCATGGTGATTGGCGAGGCCTCGATCAAGAACCTCAGTGGTCCACTCACCATCGCCGACTACGCGGGCAAATCGGCCAGCATCGGCATCACCGCTTACCTCCTGTTTCTGGCGCTCATCAGCGTCAGTCTGGGTGTGCTCAATCTGCTGCCTCTGCCGGTCTTGGACGGCGGGCACCTGATGTATTATCTTTGGGAAGGTGTGACCGGTCGCAGCGTGTCTGACGCCTGGATGGAGCGCCTGCAACGCGGGGGTGTCGCGATCCTGATGGCACTCATGGCGGTTGCCCTGTTCAACGATGTGGCCCGCTTGGCTGGCTGAACACTTTCCCCTCTCATGAAAAAATTCCCCAAAGGTCTGCGCGGCCTGTCGCTGACCGTGGTCGCCGCATCCCTTTTGTCTGCCCTCCCGGCTTGGGCGGTGGAGCCCTTCAACTTGCGCGATATCCGGGTCGAAGGCCTTCAGAGGGTCGAGCCCGGTACCGTGTTTGCCTCGCTGCCGTTTCGCATCGGCGACCAGTACAACGACGACAAAGGCACCACGGCGATCCGTTCGCTGTTCGGTCTGGGCCTGTTCTCCGACGTGCGTCTGCAGATCAATGGCGATGTGCTGGTGGTGATCGTCGAGGAGCGCCCGACCGTGGCCGGTGTGAGCTTTTCGGGCGTCAAGGAGTTTGACACCGATGTGCTGAACAAGGCGCTGCGCGATGTCGGATTGGCCGAGGGTCGTCCGTTCGACAAGGCGCTGGCCGATCGCGCGGAACAAGAGCTCAAGCGACAGTACATCAACCGCAGCATGTACGCGGCCCAGGTGGTCACCACCGTCACGCCCGGGGAGCGCAACCGGGTCAACCTGAACTTCAGCGTGGTCGAAGGCGATGTGGCCAAGATCACCGACATCCGCATCGTCGGCAACCAGGCGTTTTCGCAGTCCACGTTGCGCAATTTGTTCGACCTGGACACCGGCGGCTGGCTCAGCTGGTACACCAAATCCGACCGCTACTCCCGCGCCAAGCTCAACGCCGATCTGGAAACCCTGCGCTCGTACTACCTCACGCGGGGCTATCTGGAGTTCCGCATCGATTCCACCCAGGTCGCCATCTCGCCCGAGAAGGATGGCATGTCCATCACCATCAACGTCACCGAAGGCCAGCGCTATGTGGTGTCTTCGGTGGAGTTGCAGGGTGACTTCCTGGGCAAGGAAGCCGAGTTCAAGAACCTGGTCACGCTGCGCGCCGGCGAGGCCTACAACGTCGAGGACGTGAACACCACCGTCAAGGCGTTCAACGACTATTACGGTGTTTTCGGTTATGCCTTCTCCCAGGTCGAAGCGGTGCCGGAGATCGACCGCGTCAACAACCGGGTGTCGTTTGTGCTGCGCGGCCAGCCGTCGCGCCGCGTGTACGTGCGCCGCATCAACGTCGAAGGCAACAACCGCACCCGGGACGAAGTCATTCGCCGCGAGTTTCGCCAGTTCGAAGCGGCCTGGTACGACAGCGACCGCATCCGGCTTTCGCGTGATCGGGTCGACCGGCTCGGCTTTTTCACCAACGTCAGTGTTGATACCCAGCAGGTTCCGGGTTCGCCCGACCAGGTCGACCTGACCATTTCGGTGGCGGAAAAGCCCACCGGCAACCTGTCGCTCGGTGCCACGTTCGGGCAGGCCGAAGGGCTGTCTTTCCTGGTGGGCATCAAACAGGAAAACGTGTTTGGCAGCGGCAACTACCTGGGTCTGGACGTCAACACCAGCGAATTCAACCGCCAGCTGGTCCTCAGCACGACCAACCCCTATTTCACGCCCGACGGCGTGTCGCGCACCTTCGATCTGTACGACCGCAGCAGCAGCCCGTTCAGCGAACAGGGTGGCGACTACGAGTTGCGCACCACCGGCGCTGGCGTGCGGTTCGGCGTGCCTTTCACCGAGCAAGACACGGTGTTCTTCGGTCTGGGTGCCGAACAGACACGCATCACCGCGGGCACCGACATGCCCCAGATCTACCAGGATTACATCGACGAGTTCGGTGAGCGCAGCGTGTCGGTTCCGTTCACGGTGGGCTGGTCGCGCGACGATCGTGACAGTGCACTGGTGCCCAGCGATGGCCGCCTGCAACGCTTCAACGCCGAGTGGGGCGTGGGCGGCGATTCGCGCTACCTGAAGACCAGTTACCAGTTCCAGCAGTTCATCCCGATCAGCAAGCAGTACACCCTGGCGTTCAACGCAGAGGTGGGCGCCGGCAAGGGCCTGGGCGGGCGCCCGTTTCCGGTGTTCAAAAACTTCTACGGGGGTGGTCTGGGATCGGTTCGGGGTTTCGAGCAGGGCACGCTGGGTGGGACCTCGCCGATCGTCAACGCCTCGACCGCCACCGACCCGGTGAGCATCGGCGGCACCCGCAACCTGGTGCTCAACGCGGAGATCAGCACGCCATTCCCGGGCGCTGGCAACGACCGTACCCTGCGCATGTTCGGTTTTGTGGACGTCGGCAACGTCTGGGCGGCTGACCAGAAATTCTCGGCTTCCGATTTGCGTGCCTCGGTGGGCATCGGACTGAGCTGGATTTCGCCCATTGGCCCTTTGCGTTTTGCTCTGGCAAACCCGGTTCGCACGCAGCCTGGCGATAAAATCCAGAAATTCCAGTTTCAGATCGGGACCTCGTTTTGAAGAAGCTTTTCTCCCTTCGTTTCACGCGCCTGCTGGCTGTCGGTTCCTTTGCCGGCCTGCTGGCCTTGGGCGCCGTTGCGCAGGACTTCCGCATCGGCTTCGTGAACACCGACCGGGTGTTCCGCGAGGCCAACCTGGCCAAGGCGGCGCAGGTCAAGCTTGAGCAGGAGTTTTCCAAGCGCGAGAAGGAACTCCAGGGCATCGGCAGCCAGCTCAAGGCGGCATCCGAGAAGTTTGAACGCGAAGCGCCGACGCTGCCTGAAAGCCAGCGCGTCCAGCGGCAGCGCCAACTGGTCGAACAGGATCGCGATTTCCAGCGAAAGCAGCGCGAGTTTCAGGAAGATCTGAACCTGCGCAAGAACGAAGAACTGCAGCAGGTTCTGGAGCGTGCCAACCGCATCATCAGGCAGGTGGCTGAGGCCGAGAAGTACGACCTGATCATCCAAGAAGCGGTCTACATCAATCCCAAGCACGACATCACCGACAAGGTGCTTTCCGGCTTGAACAACGCCCGGTAAGGCGCGGGCATCACCGTGTCCCGCTCGCTGGGCTCCATCGTTCAGGCCCTGGGCGGTGCGTTGGTCGGCTCGCCCGACACCCCTGTCTCCCGACTGGCGCCGCTATTGACCGCTCGGGCCGACGAGCTGGCCTTCGTGTCCCAGGCCCGCTACGCCAGCCAGGTCCAGACCACCCAGGCCGGCGCGCTGATCGTGCCGCCCTCACTGCAAGACGCAGCGGCCCAGCGCGGGGCTGTGATCGTCTCCGACGACCCCTATCTTTACTTCGCCCGCCTGACCCAATGGTGGCGCGCCCAGCACGCCGCGCCCTCTCAGCCTGCGATCCACCCCACGGCCAGCATCCACTCCACGGCGGTGGTCGATCCGGGCGCAGACGTGGCCGCTTTTGTGGTGATCGGAGCCGATGCTGTGGTCTCGCGAGGGGCGCGCATCGGAGCCCACGGCGTGCTGGGTCGTGGCGCGCGGGTCGGACCAGACACCTGCCTCTATCCGCGGGTCACGGTCGGTGATGGCTGTGTGCTCGGCGCCCGCTGCATCGTGCACCCGGGCGTGGTGATTGGTGCCGACGGTTTTGGCTTTGCGCCGCAC
>JALOSH010000260.1 GCA_025458545.1 Hydrogenophaga sp. | reverse complement strand
GCTCGGGGTTGCTGGTCATGACCTGCGGACCGGGCTGGATGTTGTGGATGGTCATGGCACCCACCATCAGCGCCATCACCGCGTTGGGTGGAATGCCCAGCGTGAGCAGCGGAATGAACGAAGTCTGTGCACCCGCGTTGTTGGCCGATTCAGGCGCCGCCACACCGCGGATGTTGCCCTGACCAAAAGGCACTTCGCCAGGATTGAGTTTGGTTTTCTTCTCCACCGTGTAGGCCGTGAACGCGGCCAGCAACGCACCACCACCGGGCAGGATGCCCAGCGCGGAACCAATCGCCGTGCCGCGCAGCATGGCGGGCGCCATCGCCTTGAAGTCTTGCAGGGTGGGCATGATGCCGCTCACCTTGCCGGTGAAAACCTGGCGCTCCTCGTCCGACTTGGACAGATTGCTGATGATTTCGCCATAACCGAACACGCCCATGGCGATGGCCAGGAAGCTGATGCCGTCGGTGAGCTCGGGGATGTCGAAGCTGTAGCGGGCCACGCCGGAGTTCACGTCGGTGCCCACCAGACCGAGCAGAAGGCCCAGCACGATCATGGCGAGTGCCTTGAGCAACGAGCCGGACGCGAGCACCACGGCACCTATCAGGCCCACGATCATCAGCGCAAAGTACTCGGCCGGGCCGAACTTCAGCGCCAGTTCGGTCAGTGGAGAGGCGAACGAGGCCAGGATCAGGGTCCCCACGCTCCCGGCGAAGAAGGAGCCGATGCCCGCGGCCGCAAGCGCCGGACCTGCCCTGCCCTTGCGGGCCATCTGGTAGCCGTCGATCACGGTCACCACAGAGGAGGATTCACCCGGCAGGTTGACCAGGATGGCGGTGGTGGATCCGCCGTACTGCGCGCCGTAATAAATGCCGGCCAGCATGATGAGCGCGGCCAGCGGCGGCAGCCCGTAGGTCACGGGCAAGAGCATGGCAATGGTGGCCAGTGGTCCGATGCCCGGCAAAACCCCGATCAGCGTGCCCAGCAGACAGCCGATGAAGGCGTAGAGCAGGTTTTGCAGGGTGAACGCTGCGCCAAAGCCCAGGGTCAGGTTGTCGATCAGTTCCATGTTGTTGTTCTCGGTGTGATCAGTTGTTCAGGAACCAGGGCCAGACGGGAAACTGAAGGTTGAGTGCCTTCACGAATGCGAGGTAGCTGCCCACAGCCAGGCAGGTGGCCAGGATCAAAGACTCCTTGAGCTTGGCGCCCTCGCGGGCGTACCCGGCCATGATCACCAGGGCATAAATCGCCACGATCAGACCAAACGCTGGAAGTCCAAACTTGGGGATGCCCACCAACAGGGCCCCGAAGACCAGGTTGGCCCCCAGGATGAAAATCAGCGGGCGCCAGGCGATCGCGCCGATCTTGTCCCCTCCCGGCAGGCCCGTCTTGAAGGCATTGAAGGTTATCAGCGCACCGAGCCCGACGAGGATCAGACCCAGCATGAAGGGGAAGTAGCCCGGCCCCATGCGGGCTGCGGCATGAACATGAGTCCGGATACAAAGTCTTTTTGACTGGCTATAGCCACAGTGCGTCTCCTCGATTTAAGAACTTCGCGATTTTGGAGGGCAAATGCCCATCCACCCATGTGGGTTACACCTACCTGACAACCGACCCATACCAGCCAAGACCATTCACCAGGTACCCGCCGGTTGCCGTGCTCGCACGGCGGCTGAAATCAACGCTTCGGCTTGGGGGCGGCTCGCCCGGCGTGAAAAGTCGATGGCGGACAAGCCCTGTTCGTTGCGCAACAACGGGTCGGCGCCCTCTTCCAGCAGCAACTTCACCACGCCGAGCGAACCGTACTGCGCGGCCATCATCAGCGGTGTGGTGCGGTTGGGTGACTCCGCGTCAATGTAGGCATGGTGTTCGAGCAGCAGACGCACCATCTCCACGCTGACCGGCTCGGCATGGCTGGCCGCGTAGTGCAAGGGGGTCCAGCCGGGCTTGTTGACCTCGGCCTTGCGCTCAATCAGGCGCCGCGCCAACGCCAGTTGACCATGGAGCGCCGCCATCATGAGGGGGCTTTCACCGTTGGCGTTCCGCGCTTCCACCAGCAGTGCGGGTTGATCGAGCAAAAAATTCGCCACCTTCAGCGAGCCTTCGCGGATGGCCACCAACAAGGCGTGGTTGCCAGCGGCATCCCGGGTGTTGAGATCAAAACCCCTGAACAGCACCTGGACCATGGCGGACTCGTTGTCGTTCCGGGCGGCCGCAAAGAAGTCGTTGGCAGGGGTGGCAAAAACCGCTGATGAAGCGACCCATATACCAATCAATACAACGCTCTTTTTAAGGTATTGAAAGTAACGCATGAGGAATTTTCAAGCCGCCACCTGGGTGAACAGCTTATCGAAATTGTGGTGGGTGGCTTCCGCCACGGCCTCCAGAGTGATGCCTTTGATTTCAGCGATCTGGCGCGCCACATGGGGCACATACGAGGGATTGTTGGTTTTTCCACGGTGCGGCACGGGTGCCAGGTAAGGGCTGTCGGTCTCGATCAGCATGCGGTTCAGAGGCACAAACCGTGCCACTTCGCGCAGATCGGACGCATTGCGAAAAGTGAGGATGCCGGAAAACGAGATGAAAAAATCCAGGTCGAGCGCCGCGCGGGCCACGGCCTCGGTTTCGGTGAAGCAATGGAAGACGCCGCGCGAGCGAGGCAGACCGGCAGCCCCATCGCTCGCGGCGCCGAATCCACCCTCTTCTCTCAGGATCGCCAGCGTGTCGTCGGATGCACTGCGGGTGTGGATCACCAGCGGCAGGTCGGTGTGGCGCCCGGCGCGGATGTGGGTGCGGTAGCGTTCGCGTTGCCAGGCCATGTCGGCCACGCTGCGTCCGTTGAGCCGGTAGTAGTCGAGCCCGGTCTCGCCGATGCCGACCACCCTCGGCCGCGCGGCCCGGCCGAGCAGATCGTCCAGGCTGGGCTCTTGCACGCCCTCGTTGTCGGGGTGCACACCCACGGTGCACCAGAGCTGACCGTGGTTGCGCGCCAGGGCATGCACGTCTTCGAATTCTTCCAGCGTGGTGCAGATGCACAAGGCCCGATCCACCTGGGCCTGCGCCATGGCGCCCAGAATGTCAGGCAACTGCTCGCGCAGTTCGGGGAAGCTCAGATGGCAATGGGAATCGGTGAACATGCCGGGAGCATAAGGTCAAAGCCCGGCTCGAAGCCGGGCCGACGGGCAGGCGACCTGCTCAGATGGTCTGGGTGGGTCGATCCGAACCCAGGCTGGTGCCGAGGATTTCCTCGATCTTCAGTTTGAGCTGGCGGGACTTTTCGTCGGCCGGAAACCGGATGCCCACACCTTGGGTGCGGCCACCCTGTGCTTTGGCTGGCGTCACCCAGGCCACTTTGCCGGCCACCGGATAGCGCTGCGGATCGTCGGGCAGGCTGAGCAGCACATACACATCGTCCCCCAGCCGGTACTCGCGCGAAGACGGAATGAAGATCCCACCGTCGGCGAACAACGGAATGTAGGCCGCGTACAGCGCCGCCTTCTCCTTGATGGAGAGCTGGATCACGCTCGGGCGAGCGGCCGCCGACGACGGTGAGGGAGTTGTGCTCATGAGCCGCGAGTTTAGCGGGAAACCCAGGCGCTCAGACCGCCAACAAGCGGGTTTCGGCCCATCAGTTCGACCCTTGGACTGTGTGAAATCACCGGATGGCAGTTCATTCGCTGAGGGGCTTCAGGGCTTCGCGGTCCGGGTCGCCAGCATCTGGCGGGTGCGTGCGGCCCAGGCTTCCTGCATGAGGCCCGCGTTGAAGGGGTGCTCGACCGAGCGGGCGGCGGCCATGAGTTCGCGCGACCAGGCCGCCAGCAGGCCCATGCGCGGCGGCGCGGGCAATTGGGCCGCCGGAAAGAACCTCGGTGCAGCACCGACCGCGACCGCCATCAGGTCGTGGCAGAGCTTCTGCAGCACATCGAGTTGCTGCGCTGGCGCCCATTCGCTCAGGCCCGACCAGTCACCCCTGGCGAGAGCGGTCGGCAGAGCAGACCAGGCCCTGGCGCTCAGGCCCGCCGTTGCCCAGGCCAGCGCATCGCTGGGGCGGCCTCCGGCGGCTTGCAGCCAGACGCGGGCTTCCTCCAGACCGCTTTTTGCCGGCGCATGGGCGATCAGCCAGTCCAGGGCTTCGGACTCAGTGGGCCATTCCATGGCATGCGTCTGGCAGCGGCTGCGGATGGTGGGCAGCAACTGCTGCGTGGCTTCGCTGGCCAGCACAAAACGCGTGTCTCCGGGCGGTTCTTCCAGAATCTTGAGCAAGGCGTTGGCGGTCACATGGTTCATGCGCTCGGCCGGGTACACCAGCACCGCCAGACCCCGACCGCGGGCGCTGGTGCGCTGCGCAAAAGCGACCGCGTCGCGCATCGCCTCGACCCGGATCTCCTTGCTCGGCTTGCGGCTCTTGTCGTCGATGTCCTTTTGGGCCTTCTCCGACAGTGGCCAGCCCAATTCCAGCATCACGGTCTCGGGCATCAGCACCGCCAGATCTGGGTGGGCGCGGCTGCCCACCAGGTGGCAGCTTCCACACTGACCACAGGGTCCGGCGGGCGTGGGCTGCTCGCACAACCAGGCTTGTGCCAGACCGAGGCCCAGTGGGTACTGGCCCAGGCCGGACGGTCCCTGCAACAACCAGGCGTGTCCGCGCTGAGTGAGCAAATGACCCAGCTGTCGCTGGATCCAGGGGGCGGGGGCGTTGGCGGTCTCAGTCATCGGGGCCCGCTGTTGGCAGCCACCATAATGGACAGCCAGCCACGGCGCACGCAGGTGCTGGTGATCTGCTGCCAGACCTGGTGGCGCGACAGGTCGGCCTGGATCCGGGCGAAGCGCTGGGGGTCGCTCGCCGCCCGGGCGGCATAGCCGGCGCTGACACGACGGAAGAACTCGACCGGCTGGGCCTCGAACCGGTCGGGGGCTCGGGCGTCGGCGAGGCGGGCCGCAGCGGTCTCGGCCGGCAGGTCGAACCAGAGGGTGAGGTCGGGCTGGCGCAACGCACCATTGGGTCTGGCCGGTGTGCTCTGCACCCAGCTTTCCAGCGTGGCCAGGGTCGCGAGGTCGAAGCCTCGCCCCCCGCCCTGGTAGGCGAAGGTGGCGTCGGTGAAGCGGTCGCACAACACCACGTCACCGCGCGCCAGCGCCGGCTCGATGACCGTGATCAGATGGTCGCGCCGCGCCGCAAACACCAGCAAGGACTCGGTGAGCGGGTCCATGGCGTCGCCCAGCACCAGGGCACGCAGCTTCTCGGCCAGGGGCGTGCCGCCGGGTTCACGGGTGAGCGTGACCCGCCGACCCTGCCCCTGGAAAGCCTCGGCCAGACCCGCAATGTGGGTGGACTTGCCCGCGCCGTCGATGCCCTCGAAACTGATGAAAAGACCGGTGGCCGGTGGGGTCATGGTGGGGCTC
>JALOSH010000259.1 GCA_025458545.1 Hydrogenophaga sp. | reverse complement strand
CCAGTTCAACGACATCCGCACCACGCTGCAGGCGCTGATCGCGATCTACGACAACTGCAACTCGCTGCACACCAACGCCTTCGACGAGGCCATCACCACACCGACCGAAGACTCGGTGCGCCGCGCCATGGCGATCCAGCTCATCATCAACCGCGAGTGGGGACTGGCCAAAAACGAGAACCCCAACCAGGGCGCGTTCATCATCGACGAGCTGACCGAGCTGGTGGAAGAAATGGTGCTGGCCGAGTTCGAGAAAATCGCCGAGCGCGGCGGTGTGCTGGGCGCGATGGAGACCGGCTACCAGCGCAGCAAGATTCAGGAAGAGTCGATGCACTACGAAATGCTCAAGCACACCGGCGAGTACCCCATCATCGGCGTCAACACCTTCCGCAACCCGCACGGCGACACCACACCCGAGACCATCGAGCTGGCGCGCTCGACCGAAGAAGAGAAGCAGAGCCAGCTGCAGCGGCTGGCCGACTTCCACGCGCGCCATGCGAACACTGCACCGCAACAGCTCGCGCGGCTGAAGCAGGCCGTGATCGAGAACCGGAACGTGTTCGAGGTGCTGATGGACGCGGTGCGCTGCTGTTCGCTGGGCCAGATCACCAGTGCGCTGTTCGAGGTGGGCGGGCAGTACCGGCGCAACATGTGACGCCCGCAAGCGGCGAAACCCTGCCCATCCAGACAAAAGTAATCACGTTTTTCCGGCGCTGTTCGGACGCCGTGGGCCCGGAGGGACTGCTAGACTGAAAGCGCCCGTCAGCCAGTCCCGCAGCGCTCCGCCACATGCCTCCCCTCTCAGGACACACCTCGCCAGCAGAAGCGCTCGCGCCCGAGCCACAGGTCGTGCCGCCTGGGGCAGACACCGCCGACCAGGAACGCACCTGGTTGCGCGCGCTGTCGATCGTCGCCATCGGCTTGTTTCTGCTGCTGGCGATCGGCCTGCTGCTGACGCAACGCACAGCAGCCCTGGACATGGCCAACGCGCAAGCCCAACGGGAGAGCCAGCGCCTGGCCAACGAACTGCAAGCCTCGCTGCGGGTGGCGAAGGCCAGCATGGACCTGGCCAACGGCTCGCCACGGTCTGGCCGCTCCCAACTGCTGGAAGAACAGCGCCCGCTGGTGGAGACGCTGAACCTGCCGTTCGGACTGGACCTGGGTGGTCCGGCCACGGCGGGTCAGCCCACCGGCCAGTGGCTGCCCGGGCTGGCTCGCGAAACCGCGGGCCGGTGGGTAGTTCCGCTGGCCTGGCACTTCGCCCCGGCCGAGGGTGGGCGGTCCTACGAAGTGCTGCTGGACCGCCAGGCTTTGCTCAACCGCTTCGCGTCGGAGAGCCTGCCCCCCGGCGGCAGCATGAGCCTGTTCCGGGTGGAGGCCGACGGCGACACCACCGTCCTGGCGCGCTACCCCTTTGTCGAGAGTGAACAGGGGCGCACCCTGCGCAGCCACGTGGCCGATGCCCTGGCCGAGCGCTCGAGCGGCGTCATCCAGGGGGTGGCGCGGCTGGACGGGGTTCACCGCATCGTCGGCTACCAGCGCCTGACCGAGGGCGCTGAGCGCCTGGTGATGGTGTACGCGCTCCCGGTGGCGGACGTGCTGGCCGCCTGGACCACGATGCTGCCGCTGGCGATCGCATTCACCTTGCTGGTGGCGGGCGCCATGGCTTATGGCGCTCGGCGCCTGGACCTTGCTGTCCATCAATTGCGCCGCAGCGAGCGGCATTTCCAGGCCTTGAGCGACAACCTGCCCGACATCGTGATGCGCTACAACCGCTCCGGACAGGTGTTGTATGCGAACCCTGCGGTCGAAGCGGCCACTGGCATCAAGCCCGACGCCATGCGGGGCCAGACGCTTGAGCAGTTCGGCACGCCGCCTGAGCTGGCCAGCCTTTGGATGTTCAGCCTCGACCGTGTTTTTGAGACAGGCACGCCAGAGACACTGCGCTATGTGATGCCCGGGCCTTTCGGTGAGCGACACTGGGAATCCCAGATCTTGCGTGAGCCCAAGGCAAAAGGTGAGAAGCCCACCGCCCTGGTGATCTGCCGCGACATCACAGAGAGCCACGAAGCCGAGGCGCGTCGCCTGTCGGCCCAACAGCTGTTCGAGACCGTCTTCCAGTCGGCACCCGAGGCGATGTCGCTCAGCGAGTGGGACACCGGGCGCCTGCTGCTCGTCAACGATGCCTTCTGCGAACTGTTCGGTCGACCGCGCGATCAGCTGATCGGGCATTCCGCGATCGACCTGAATCTCTGGCAAACGCTCTCGACACGGGACCAACTGATCGGCAGCCTGGAGCGTGGCGAACAGGTGCGCCATGCGGCCGCCAACAGCACGCGGCCCGACGGCACCCTGATCCATGTGCGCTACAGCGCCGAGCGGGTGCAGCAGAACGGCATGCCGTGTTTGTTGCTGATGTTCCGGAATGTCACCCAGCTCGAATCGGACCAGCGCACCCTGGCGCGCAGCGAACTGCGGTTCCGGCTTGCGGCCGCACATGGTCAGGTGTGGGAATGGGACTTTGAACGCGGCTTCCTGGAACCGAGCGACGAGTTTTTCTCGGCCCTGGGCCACACGATCCCTCCCACAGATCAGATGGGGCGTCTCTTCTTCGAACTGATCCACCCCGAAGACCTGCCGCGCCAGCGCATGGTGCTCAGGGCCTTCTTCAAGGGCAAAGCCGATTACCAGCTGGAGTTCCGCGTGCGCGACGCCGAGGGCCGCTACCGCTGGTTCGACACCCGGGGCAGCGGTCTGCGAGACGCCCTGGGTCGTGTCACCTACATGGCGGGCACCACGTTCGACATCTCCGACCGAAAGGCGCTGGAAGAAGCGCAACGGCAGACCCTGGTCCGCCTGGAAACACTGACCAACGCTTCGGAAGCTCTGCTGTGGACCAGCCGTGCCGATGGCCTTTGCGACTGGGTGAACCAGCGCTGGCTGGACTTCACCGGGCAAGTGTTGGACGACGTGGTGGGCGACGGATGGACCAGCCACGTTCACCCGGACGATCTGCCGCAGATCATGCGCATCTATGACGACGCCCGCGAGGAGCGCGAGCCCTATTCGAGCGAGTTCCGGCTGCGCAATACGGCGGGTGAATACCGCTGGCTGCTGGATCAGAGTTACCCCCGGTACGACGCCGACAATCGCTTCATCGGCTACATCTGCTCGTGTGTCGACGTCACCGAACTCAAGCAGGCCGAGGCCATCGCCCGTGAACGGGGCGCCATGCTGGAGCAGGTCTTCGATGTGCTGCAAGACATGCTGTTCGTGGTGGATGAACAGGAACGCTTTGTCCACTACCACGCCGGCCGCAAGGACATGCTGTACGCACCGCCCGAACAGTTCCTGGGTCGCGCGTTTGCTGATGTGATGCCGCCTGATCAGACCATCCGGTTGCGCGAGGCCATGGCCCGTGCGCGAAGCCAAGGCCTGCAGGAACTCGAATACAGCCTGGCACTGCCCGATGGCACGCACACCTTCAACACCCGCCTGGCCTGGCTGCCCGACAGCGGACACTGCATGTTCCTGGTGCGTGACGTCACCGAACGGCAGGCCGCTCAGCTGGAGCGTGAACGCCTGAACCAGTTTGTCTTTTTGCTGTTCGGCCTGGCCAACCGTTTCATCAACCTGCCGGTGCAGCAAGCGGACGCAGCGATCAACGAAGCACTGGGCGACATGGGGCGCTTTGTCGACGCCGACCGCGCCTACCTGTTGGTTCGAGGAGCACAGCCATGGCCGGGTGATGCATGTCCCCGATGTCCAGGCCCTGCCTGAAAGCAACCTTCGCGCCTTCCTGGAGCCCCAAGGCATCCAGAGCCTGATGGCGCTGCCGCTGATGCACGGTGACCGCTGCCTGGGTTTTGTCGGTCTGGACTCGGTGCGCAGCACCCACAACTACGGCAAGGAAGAAACCACCCTGCTTCAGCTCTTCGCCCAGATGCTGGTCAACATCCGCCTGCGCGTGGAAGCGGCCGAAGAAATACAGGCGCTGACGGAGGGATTGGAAGCCAAGGTGACCGAACGCACGGCGCAGCTCGAAACCAGCGTGCAGCAGTTGCAGGCGGTCAACCGGGAGCTGGAGTCCTTCACCTATTCGGCCTCGCACGACCTGCGCACGCCGCTGCGCGGCATCGAAGGCTTCAGCACCCTGCTGCTGGAGGACCATGCCGCACAGCTGGACGACCAGGGCCGCGAATACCTCCGGCGCATCCAGCGCGCCACGCTGCACATGTCGCGGCTGGTCAACGACCTGCTGGCCTATTCTCGGCTGCAACAACTCACCGATCTCGTCAAGTCCGTGGACCTGAACACCACCCTGCAGACGGTGGCAGCCCCGTTCCGCGACGAGATCGAGGCGCGCGAGGGTCGGCTGGAGCTGGCCATCCCCGATGGCCTGGCGGTGCGCGCCAGTCCCCAGGGGCTGGCCATCGTGCTGCGCAACCTGATCGACAACGCCCTGAAGTTCACGCCCGCCGGCGAAGCGCCGCGCATCCGCGTGGAAGCACAAGCCCAAGGGGATCGGGTGCTGCTGAGTGTGAGCGACCAGGGCATTGGCTTCGACATGAAGTACCACGACCGGATCTTCGGCATGTTCCAGCGCCTGCACCGGCAAGAACAGATTCCCGGCACCGGCATTGGCCTGGC
>JALOSH010000024.1 GCA_025458545.1 Hydrogenophaga sp. | reverse complement strand
GGGGCCTGGACCATGGGGCCTGGGTGCCGCTGACGTACGTGTTCCCGGCGGCCGATGTGCCGGTGTTCCAGGTCTCGCTGCCCGCGCGGCTGGACGGTGAGCGGGCCTATGCTTACGGTCAGGCGCTCGCGCCACTGGCCAGTGAGGGCGTGCTGATCATCGGCTCGGGCAGCCTGACGCACAACCTGTACGAGGTGCGCTTCGACGCGCCCGACGCACGGGCAGAGACCTACGCGGTCGAGTTCGCCGCCTGGATCAGCCGCACGGTGACCGAGCGCGACCACGCCAGCCTGCAGCAGACCATGGCGCTGGCACCCCACGCGCAGCGCGCCCACCCCACGGCCGAGCACCTGTGGCCGCTGATGGTGGCGGCGGGCGCGGCGGGCGCCGAAGCGCCGGCCCGGCGCATCGACGGCGGCATGACCCATGGCGTGCTGTCGATGGACAGCTTTGTGTTCGGCGACTGAAGCGAGCCACCACAGCGCGCGGCCGGGCGCCGTGGCACACTGCCGCGCATGCCCCGCGTCGATCCTACTGAAGTGGAGTTCACCGCCATCCGCGCACAAGGCGCGGGCGGGCAGAACGTCAACAAAGTCTCCAACGCCGTGCACCTGCGTTTTGCGGTGCACGCGTCGTCGCTGCCCGAGGCCATCAAGGAACGCCTGTTGCGCCTGAGCGATCAGCGCATCACCACCGAAGGCGTGGCAGCCGCAGCCTGGAGCAGAACAAGGCCGAGGCGCTGGAGCGGCTGCAGGCTTTGGTGGACAGCGTGGCCACCTTGCCCAAGGCGCGCAAACCGACCCGGCCGACCTTCGGCTCGAAACAGCGGCGCCTGGAAGGCAAGGCGAACCGCTCGCAGGTCAAGTCTTTGCGTGGGCGAGTCGCTGGACTCGACTGAGATCCGGCGTCCCGGTGCTCAAATCAGCGCAGTTCCGACCGCATGCGGCGCCAATGCTGTTCAACCATCTGGCAACATATCGCTTGTGAGATGGCCGCTGGGTCGGGCAAACAGGTCAACCAGCGAGATGAGACGAGTGGCTGAAGAGCCCATCTAAAAGTGATGAGAAATGACCGTTTGGAAGAAGTTGATGGCGGCTGCTTTGGTTTCCGCAGCAGGGCTCTGTGCTGCACAAGCGGCCGAATTCAAGGTAGGTCGCGCCACGGTGGTGTTCACCACCGATGGCTGGTCGGTGGCCGATCTCCCGGACCAAGGTTCGGGATATGGCGGTGATCGAACGGGTGTCATTGCCAGCGAGACAAAACTCTTCGTCAAAGCGGCCCCTGACGGAAACATAGAGACCGTGGCGGTGGTCCGCAGCAGCAAAGGCGGCTTGCCCGGTTCCATTTACATGACCTACGACCGCGAATGCAGTTCCACCGACGTTTTCTTTGCAGAGGGCAACACCGGCGAAGCCTTGCGCATCGCCCAATGCCTCAGCGTACACCCCCGGTACACCATGAGCAGCCTGCTGAAGAGTTTGGGTGAGCCAGGGAAATCGGTGCTGGAGGCCCACCAGGGTGAGCTTCCCGACGCCATGCACGAGATCACCTCGAACTTCGCGAACTCGAACGGCACTTTTGTGGCGGTTTCTGTGTGGCTGGCTCCTGGGTTTGAAGGCTCACCCGGCACGGTGAGTGAAGCGCTGCCCAAAAACGTCGAAGCCAGTCATGTGGTCTGGGGTCGGGCACTGAACAAGGCCGTGAGGGGCAGCGTGACCTCTCTCTTCGGCACGCTCAGGTTTCCGGCTTTGTCGTTCAGCCGCACGCCGCCGGGCTCCGCTGACAACCAGATCGCCCTGAGCACCCCGCCGGGCCATTGACCCGCTCAAGGCCTCCTGCCCCTCGCACGGGCACCTGCGATGGCTCAGCATGTGGCGAGCCATTGCCATTGAACATTACGCGCTGCCGCGCACGCTCAGCCGCGCATCGAACACGCACCCGCTAAACCCAAGACCGGTGTGAGCAGACAGCCTGCAGGGATGGAAGCCCCCTGAAGCATGGGGGCGTTTTTCAAGGGTGGGTTTCGAGGGTCACACCGCGGGCGCCGGCGAGTCCAGCCCCTGGCAGGCTCAGGGCCTGAGCTCGCGTGTGGCGCGCTTCGACCGAAGGCGGTGGGGTTGCGCTCAGCGCAGCACCGACGGATCGGTGAACACCGTGTTCAGCGGGAAGCGCTGTCCCGCCAGGTGGTCTTCGATGCATCGCAGCACCAGCGGGCTGCGGTGGCGCTCCACGCTGGCGCGTACCTCGCCCGGTGTCATCCACAGGGTGCGCACGATGCCGGTGTCCAACGGGCGCTGCGCATCGAAAGCGCCCAACTCACCACCATAGGCAAAACGCAGATAGGTGATGTCTTCCCCGGTGGCCGGGCGTTCAAAACGCGCGAGGTAGACACCCACCAGTGCGGTGGGTGTGAAGACGAAGGCGGTTTCTTCCAGCGCCTCGCGCGCCACGCCCTGTTCCGGGCTTTCGCCCGGGTCCAGATGGCCCGCCGGGTTGTTCAGGCGCAAGCCCTCGGGCGTTTCTTCTTCCACCAGCAGGTAGTGGCCTTCGCGCTCGATGATCGCGGCCACGGTGACGCTGGGTTTCCAACGGTTGTTCATGGAGCCATTATCCCGACCCAGTGTCGGCGCCGTTCCCGGCGCAGCGTCAGGTGCTGTCTCGAAGGATCAGTTCAAAACCCAGGTCGGTCAGCCTTTGACAGCCCGTGTCTCCGCGCATGAGCTCCAGCAGGCGTTGTGCGGCCGTGCGACCAATCTCGGCCCGAGGGGTTCGCACGGTGGTCAGCGTGGGCAGCATCTGATCGCTGCCGGTGAGATCGTTGAACCCGGCCACCGCGATGCGTTCGGGCACGGCGACGCCGTCGCGCAGCGCAGCGAGCAGAGCGCCTTGAGCGAGGTCGTCGTTGCAAAAGAAGATCGCGTCCACATCGGGCTGTTGTTCGGCGATCTGTTGGAACATGGCGCCACCCAATGCCAGCGAGGACGAGGCCGGATTCAACCATTCAAGCGCCCGATCGTAGGCACCCGCCTCTTCCAGCGCCAGACGCCATCCATACAGGCGCTGCATCACGCGCTCGTCCAGCTGTGCACCGACAAACGCAATGCGGCGACGCCCACGCGCCAACAGATGGCGAGTCATCGCCGCACCGGCGTCGATCTGACGAAAGCCCACACAGTAGGGAACATCGGACCGGCCCTCGGGCGGCAGGTCCATCAGGTGCACACAAGGCGTTTGGCTCGCCGTGATCAGCGCAGCGGTGCCTGCGCTGCTGTTCAAGCCAGTCAGCAACACGCCAGCGGGCCGGTGCATCAGCTGCTCCCGCAGCAGCTGCTCTTCTTGTGCAGCGTCGTAGTGGGTGACCCCGATCAAGGCCTGGTAGCCTGCGGCGCGCAGGGTCTGTTGTGCGGCGTCGAGCAGGTCGACGAACAGTGCGTTGGACAGTTTGGGGATGAGGATGGCGACGTGGTCACTGCGCTGAGAAGCCAGTGCGCGCGCGGCCGGATCGGGCACGTAGCCCAGGCGCTCCACGGCCTCGGCGACTTGCCTGACCAGCTTCGGGTCAACCGCCCGCTCACCGCGGAGCGCGCGCGAAACGGTGATGGGGCTCACACCAGCGGCCATGGCCACTTCGCTGAGCGTGACCCGCCCGGTCGCTCGCCCACTTTTTCGAGTCGGTGTCTTCACTTAGGGTATTTGCTGAGTGATGGGGGAAACAACTGCTTTAGGATAGCGCTATCTTATGAACTCTGCCACCCGCTGCAACGGTTTTTTGGTCAAGCGGACCCAGGCAACCGGCCGGCGTCCAAGCCCGGAACGGGCCGCCAGCGACTGGACGCTTTTTTTCTCTGCCGGTTTGGATAGCGCTGTCCAAACGATCGCTGTGGTGACTTTTTGTTCGACTTGAATGTG
This sequence comes from Hydrogenophaga sp., assembly GCA_025458545.1. The sequence goes on along the minus strand of JALOSH010000024.1, from coordinate 10,921 downwards.
CTGTTCCAGGAGCCTGACCCGTGTCCTTACCTGACATCCTCGCACTGAGGGGTTTGCACCCTTACTACCTGAAGGCGCTGGCCAGCCGTTTCCATGTGCACGTGGACCCGCGGCCGGAAGACTCCGCGGCTTTTGCAGCGCTGGCGCCTCGCGTGGTCGGTTTGGCCGCATCCGGCGAATCCAAGGTGCCGATGGCCCTGATGGAGCAACTGCCGGCGCTCAAAGTGGTTTCCGTCTTCGGGGTGGGCTACGACGGGGTTGATATCGGCGCTGCGCGCGATCGCGGCATCGCGGTGACCCACACCCCCGGTGTGCTCAGTGATGACGTGGCCGATCTGGCGCTCGCGCTGATGCTGGCAGTGGCACGCCACATACCCCGGGCCGACCAGCACGTGCGCGCCGGCCGTTGGCCGCAAGGTGGCCTGCCACTGGGGCGAAAGGTCTCGGGCGCTCGGCTGGGGATCGTGGGCATGGGTCGCATTGGTCAGGCCATCGCCCAGCGCGCAGCGGCCTTCGGCATGAGCATCGCCTACACCACCCGCACCGAAAAGCCGGGCACTGGCTACCGATACGTCCCAAGCGCCCGAGCGCTGGCGGCCGAGGTGGATTTTCTGGTCGTCATCACACCGGGGGGCAGCGCCACCCGACACCTGATCAACGCCGAGGTTCTCACCGCCTTGGGACCCGAAGGCTATCTCATCAACGTGGCCCGAGGCAGTGTGGTCGACGAGGATGCGCTGGTCGCCGCGCTTGCCAATGGCGCCATCGCCGGTGCCGGTCTCGATGTGTTTGCGAACGAACCGCATGTGCCCGAAGCGCTCTGGGACATGCCCAACGTCGTGCTCACCCCCCACATGGCCAGCGCCACCGTGCAAACCCGCCAAGCGATGGCAGACCTGGCGTTTGCCAACATGGTGGCGGGCGCGGAGGGCAAGCCTGTGCTCACCATGGTGCCGGAGCTGAAGCCCGCATGATCGAGGTACTCGACGCCCGTTTTGCCCCGGTGGCGCAGGGGTCGGGTGCGCTCGAGCGCCTGTGCACAGGTGCCATCTGGAGCGAGGGCCCGGTGTGGATGGCCGAAGACAACGCCGTGTTGTGGAGCGACATCCCCAACAACCGGATGCTTCGCTGGAGCGAGGCCGACGGCATGAGCGTGTGGCGCGACACCGTGGACTTCACCAACGGCCATGCGCGCGAGGCCGATGGCTCATTGCTGCACTGCTCACACGGACAACGGGCCATCGTGCGCACCCGTTTCGGTACCGATCGCCGCCCATCTCGAGACGAGGTGGTGGTCGACCGCTACCAGGGCAAACGGTTGAACTCACCCAACGACGTGGTGGTGAAGTCCGACGGCTCCATCTGGTTCACCGATCCGCCCTACGGCATCGTCTCTGACCGTGAAGGACATCTGGCTGCCCGTGAGCTGGGCGGTTGTTATGTGTTCTGTTTCGATCCCACCAGCGGAACACTGCATCTGGTGAGCGATGCGGTTGAAGAGCCCAACGGCCTGGCGTTTTCGCCCGACGAATCCACGCTGTACGTGAGCGACACCTCGGCGGCACTGCGCAGCGATGGCGGTGGCCACCACCACATCATGGCTTTCAGTGTGTCGAGCAACAGAACGCTGGGTCCTCCGCGCTTGTTTGCCGAGATTTCGCCGGGCCTGCCCGATGGCTTGCGGGTCGACATGCGGGGTTTCGTCTACACCAGCAGCGCAGACAGCGTGCAGGTTTATCACCCGGATGGTTCTCGCATCGGTCGCATCCCCATGCCAGAAAAGGTGGGCAACCTCACCTTCGGTGGGCCCCATCGCGATCAGCTGTACGTGACGGCCAGCACCTCGCTCTACCGCATCCGCCTGAACACCACCGGCTCGCAGCGACCATGATGCCCTTCCTGTCTCTGGCCTGGTGGCTCAGCCCGATGTCCGGCGCGAGCGAACACCACCTGCCCGACTGGGCCATCTGGCACGCCCGCACCATGGTCGCGGCTTGGGCGGTTCTGCTGCCGCTGGGCGTTCTCGCGGCGCGCTACTTCAAGGTCACCCCGGGGCAAGACTGGCCCGGGGTGAAGGACAACCGGTTTTGGTGGCATGCGCACCGCAGCCTTCAATACTTGGGAGCAGGGCTGATCGCAATCGGCGTGTGGCTGGCCTGGGATCGGGGAGGACTGGCCACCCCCGTCGCGACTTGGCACCACTGGCTCGGATGGTTGGTGGTGGTGCTGGGGGCCGGACAGCTGGTCAGCGGATGGTCCCGCGGCAGCAAGGGTGGACCCACCGACACCAACCTGCGCGGCGACCACTACGACATGACCCGGCGCAGGCGCTGGTTTGAACGCTTGCACAAAGGCCTGGGCTGGCTGGCCATTGGTATCGCGGTGCTCACCGTGGTACTCGGGCTGATCACCGCCGATGCGCCGCGCTGGATGGCGGGCTTGCTGACGGCGTGGTGGCTGCTGCTGGCCTGCTTGGCCTGGCGCTGGCAGCAGCAGGGCCGCTGTATCGACACTTACCAGGCCATCTGGGGGCCAGACCCCAGCCACCCTGGCAATCAGCAGCCGGTCACCGGCTGGGGTGTCCGCCGCATGGCGGCTCCTGCCTCCTCTCGACATCCCGTCCATTGAAGAACAACGCCATGTCCAACCCGACCACCCATCCCGGCCTGGAGCTTCGCCGCATCGTCAAGCGCTTCGGCGATGTGACCGTGGTCACGCAGCTCGACCTGTCGGTGAGCGAGGGCGAGTTTGTCGTTCTGCTCGGAGAATCCGGCTGCGGCAAAAGCACCACGCTGCGCATGATCGCAGGCCTGGAGGAGGTCACCGAAGGCCAGATCCTGATTGGTGGGCGCGATGTCACCCAGGCCGCCCCGATGGCGCGCGACATTGCCATGGTGTTTCAGAACTACGCGCTTTATCCGCACATGAACGTCGCGCAGAACATGAGCTTTGCGCTCGATCTGGCGGGGCGCCCCAAGGCCGACATTGAGGCGCAGGTGAAGAAAGCGGCGCAGGTGCTCAACATCGAACATCTCTTGTCGAGGAAGCCCAAGGAACTCTCCGGCGGACAGCGCCAGCGGGTGGCGATCGGCCGCGCCATCGTGCGTGAGCCCAAGGTTTTTCTCTTCGACGAACCGCTGTCCAACCTGGACGCCAAGCTGCGGGGGCACATGCGCGCCGAACTGGCCATGCTGCACGAACGTCTGGGCAAGACCACGGTTTACGTGACCCACGACCAGATCGAAGCCATGACGCTGGCCAACCGGATCGTCATCTTCGACAAGGGACGGATCCAGCAGGTCGGTACGCCCAACCAGGTGTTCAACGAGCCGGCCTCGCTGTTCGTGGCGGCTTTCATTGGCACACCCAGCATGAACCTCCTGAGTGTGCGCTTTGTGGATGACGCAGGCTCGGGCCGGCTGTCTGGCGAGGGGTTCAGCCTGCCCGCACCCGCCTGGCTGCGCAAACGCCTGTCATCCCCCGATCAGCCCCTGACCGCGGGCATCCGGCCGCAGGCGCTTCGCGCTGGCCAGCCAACCGCCGATCTGACGATCTGTGCCGACGTGATCGAGTATTTGGGCACCGAAAGCCAGGTGGTGGGCCACCTGGATGTGCCAGGCGGGCAGCGGATCACAGCCACCCTGCCGGGCGACGCCCATCACCAGCTGCACCAAAAGGTGAGTCTCTCGGTGCGAGCCGAGGACCTGCATGTTTTCGACACCGCCAGCGGCCAAGCGCTGCGGCCATGACCCGACTCAAGACGCCAGCCGAGCGCTTCCCCTTCACCCAACCCACCTGGAGACAGACCATGCAACGCAGAGACATCATCAAGAGCGCAGCCATCACCGTGTTCGGGGCCGGCCTGCCCTACAGCGGCGCCTTCGCGCAGAACCGCTTCGCCAAGTACGCAGGCAAAACAGTGGTGATGAACATTCCAGCGCACCCGCACTATGACGCGATGCAGAAGCTGCTGCCCGAATTCACCAAGGAAACCGGTATCAAGGTCGAGGTGGACAAGGTCGCGATTGGCCGTCTCAAGGAAAAGCAACTGCTGGAGATGGCCAAACCCAGTGGCGACTTCGATCTGGGCTGCTACATCGTGATGTGGAAGGGCGAATACGTTGCCAAAAACCTGATCCATCCATTGGAGCCCTTTTTCTCCAACGCGGCACTGGCCGACCCTGCGTACGACATGAAGGACATCGTACCGATCTACCTGGAAAACCTGGGCCTGGTGGGTGGACCCAAGGGCTACCTGGCTGGCCCTGGAGCCAAACTGTACGGCCTGCCGTACGGCGCCGAAACCTCGGTGCTCGCCTACCGGCGCGATGTCTTCGCCGAGCTCAAGCTCAAGGTCCCCGAGACCTACGCAGAGTTCCGCGCGTTGCTGCCGGTGCTCAAGGAACGCTCCGGCATGGGTGCCCTGACCAGTCGTGGTCAAGCAGGCCACCAGGCGGTTCACGCCTGGCTGCTGCACTTGAACCCGCTCGGTGGCAGCGTGTTCGATGATCAGTGGCGGCCGCGGTTCAACGACAAAATCGGCGTCGATGCGCTGAAATTCCTGCAAGAGGTGGTGGCCACGGGGCCGGCTGGTATCGCGGGTTATGGTCAGGGGGAATCCAACACGGCGTTCCTGCAGGGCAAGGCAGCGATGTACCTCGACTCCACATCGATCGCCGGCGTGGTGGCCGATCCGGCGCGCAGCCAGGTGGTGGGCAAGGTCAGCTGGGCGTTGCACCCCAAAGGTGTGCGCCGCGCATCGCAATCGGGTGGTCTGGGGCTGGCCATCCCAAGAAACTCGAAGAACCCGGAAGCTGGCTTCCTGCTCATGCAGTGGCTCACCTCCAAGGCGCAAGACAAGGCCGTCACCATGCTGGGCGGTGCGCCCATGCGCAACTCCACCTTGCGCGATGTGGACGCGGTGCGCAAGTACCCGGAGTTCATCACCTTCGTCGAAGCCCTGAAATACAGCAACCCGGACTGGCGTCCCATCATCCCGGTGTGGGACAAGATCAACGTGCAGGCGCTGGGTGTGGCGATCTCCGAGGCGCTCACCGGCAAAAAGAGCGCCGAGGACGCGCTCAACGGCGTGGTGCCACAGGTCACCGCCATCATGCGCGAAGCGGGCTACAAGATTTGATGCTCTGAAGCACCCCGTCGCCCAGGTGTCGCTCCCCTCGCCGGTTGACACCTGCGGCACGGCCAACTCTGCAACCACTGCCCGGCCAACCTTTCTTTCGAGGCTTTGATGCGAACACCCCGCTGGGTTCCGGCCCTGTACGTAGGCCCTGCCGTCGTTGTGATGGCGGTGGCCTGCCTTTACCCCGTGCTCACCGCGTTCCAGCTGGCGGGCTACGACTGGAGCATGGGCACGCCCTGGGAGAGCGCCAACTGGGTCGGCTGGGACAACATGGCCGCGGCCTTTGGCAGCGAACGCGTGTGGTCTTCGCTGTGGATCACACTGATCTTCGCTGCGGTTTGTGTGTCCGCGGAAATGGCGCTGGGGATCGCCCTGGCGCTGGCCCTGGAGCACAAGGTACGCGGCATGGCGTTCTTCCGGACGTTGTTCATCCTGCCGATGATGATCGCGCCGATTGCCGTTGGTCTGGTGTGGCGCTACATGTTTGACGCTCAGTTCGGGCTGATCAACGCGGCGCTCATGGCGGTGGGACTGGAGCCCAAAACCTGGCTGGCAGACCCCACATTGGCGTTCGTGGCCATCGTCATCGCCGACATCTGGCAGTGGACACCCTTCGTGTTCATCATGATGATCGCGGCCCTCGCCAACGTGGACAGCTCGGTCATTGAAGCCTCCCGGATCGACGGCGCAGGCTGGTGGCAGATGACCTTTCGGGTCAAGCTGCCCATGGTGATGCACGTGATTGCGATCACGCTGATGATGCGCCTGATCGACGCGTTCCGGGTGCTGGAGGTGGTGTATGTACTGACCTTTGGCGGCCCTGGTGACAGCACCGAGATCCTGTCGCTGCACATCTACAAGACCGCCTTCATCGGACAACAGCTCGGCGTGGCGGCGGCCATCAGCGTGCTGTTGTTGCTGGTGGTCTCCGTGCTGTCCTGGGGTGCGCTGCGCCTGAGCAACCCCATGAAGGAAGAGCGATGAACCACCACCGCAAGCTCCATGCCCCACGCACCGCCATCCGCGTGAGCGCGAGCCTGACGCGCCTGACGCGAGGAGCACAACCATGAGGCGCCCATGGCCGCTGGTGATCGGCCACTACACCATCCTGATCGTGCTCGCCATGCTGTGCGTGTTGCCGATCGCTGTGATTTTCGCCACCAGTTTGCGGCAGCAAGTGCAGATTTTTGCCGAGCCGCTGAACTTCATCTTCATGCCCACCCTGGAGAACTACCGAGCAGTCCTCGAAGAAGATCGTTTCGACCGCTACCTCTGGAACAGCCTGTTTGTTGGCGTGGTCTCCACCATCATCACGCTCATTCTGGGCTGCATGGCGGCCTATGGGCTGGCGCGCTTTCGCTTCCCCGGCCGCCAAACCCTGGCGTACACCACGCTGCTGCTGCGCACCGTACCGCTCGCGGTGCTGGCCATTCCCGTGTTCATGATCTGGAACGAGTGGCAACTGGTCAACAGCCTGTGGGGCCTGGTGCTGCTGTACGTGGCGGTGAATCTGCCATTCACCATCTGGCTGCTGTACGGCTTTGTGCTCCAGGTGCCCTTGGAGCTGGAAGAAGCCGCCGCGATCGATGGCTGTGGCCCGATCCGGGTCTTCACCAAGGTGCTGCTGCCCCTCATGGCGCCAGGTCTGGCGGCGGCATCCATCTTCACGTTCCGCATTGCCTGGAACGAGTTCATTCTGGCGCTGGTACTGACCGACCGCGGGACACGTACCCTGCCGGTGGCCGCTTCGCTCTTCATCACCGATCTGGGGGTGGACTGGGGCAAGGTGATGGCCATGGCCAGCCTGATCGCCATTCCACCGCTGATCTTCACCTTTGTCGCTGCGCGACAGATCATCAGCGGCCTGACCGCAGGCGCGGTGAAGGGATGAACGCCATGGCACCGCTGCGATTGGTTGTGATGGGTGTCTCGGGCTGCGGCAAGTCAACCCTGGCTGAAGCGCTGGGAAAAGCATTGGCTCTGCGCACGGTTGATGGCGACGACCTGCACCTTCCGGAGAGCGTGCGGAAAATGAGCGCTGGCATCGCGCTGGTCGATGACGACCGATGGCCTTGGCTGGAGCGGGTGGCCAGCTGCCTGGTCGACACACACGATGGCAGCCATGCAGCCGGCTGCGTGGTGGCGTGTTCGGCCCTGCGCCGTGTCTACCGCGACCGCCTGCGCGCCCGGGTGCCCGGACTTCGATTCGTGTTTCTGGACGGCGACGCCACGCTGCTGCAGCAGCGCATGGCCCAGCGGGCGGGCCACTTCATGCAGCTGCAGCTGCTGGAGAGTCAGCTCAACACCCTGGAACGCCCAGCCGATGACGAAACCGACACGTGGAGGCTGGCGGCCGATCAACCTTTGGACAGCCTGGTGGCTCAGGTTCGCCACTGTTGCGAGAGCCAGCCGCTGCATGCTCCCACCTGACCCGTTCATACTCGCAAGCACCTCATGTCAACCACTCCACACAACCATCTGTTCAGCCTGCAGGGTCGCCGGGCGCTCATCACCGGTTCTTCTGGCGGCATCGGGCTGGCGCTCGCTCGCGCTCTGGGTCAAGCGGGGGCCACCGTGGTGCTGAACGGCCGCGACGCGACCCGGCTGCATGCGGCTCACGCGCAGCTGAGCGCCGAGGGGCTCACGACCGAGCAGGCTGTGTTTGATGTGACCCATGGCCAGGCGGTGCGCGCCGGCGTGACCGACATCGAACAGCGGCTTGGCCCGATCGATATCCTGGTCAACAACGCTGGCATGCAGATCCGCAATCCGCTGCACGAGTTCGCCGACGACGATTGGCACCGCCTCATGCGCACCAACCTCGACAGCGTGTTTTTTGTCAGCAAGGCGGTTGTGGGCGGCATGATCGCGCGAGGTGGCGGGAAGATCATCAACATCTGTTCCGTGCAAAGCGAGCTCGGTCGCCCCGGCATTGCGCCCTACACCGCCAGCAAGGGCGCCATCAAGATGTTGACCAAGGGCATGGCCATTGATTGGGGACCACTGGGCATCAACGTGAACGGCCTGGGCCCGGGCTACTTCAAGACCGAGCTGACCGCCAAACTCGTGAACGATCCCACCTTCACCGCCTGGCTGGTCGGGCGCACCCCCAGTCGACGCTGGGGCGAAGTCGAAGAGCTGGGCGGGGCGGCGGTGTTCCTCGCCAGCGACGCTTCGCGCTTTGTGAACGGGCACATTCTTTATGTCGACGGCGGTGTGACCGCCACGCTCTGAAAGCAATCCACCATGCGAACTCTCATATGCCACGCCGCGCAAGATCTGCGCATTGAAGAAACGCCCGAGCCCGGTGCGTTGCAGCCGCACGAAGTGCTGGTGCGCGTCGCCTTCGGCGGCATTTGCGGCTCTGACTTGCACTACCAGCAACACGGCGGCTTTGGGACGGTTCGTCTCAAGGAACCCATGGCGCTGGGTCACGAAGTCTCGGGGGTCATTGAAGCACTGGGCGGCGCGGTGCAAGGCCTGAAGGCGGGTCAGCGCATCGCCGTCTCGCCCTCGCGCCCATGCGGCAGCTGCCGCTACTGTCAGCTCGGGCAACACAACCACTGCCTGAACATGCGCTTTTATGGCAGCGCCATGCCGTTCCCCCACATCCAGGGCGCATTCAGCGAATTGCTGGTGATCGACGCCAGCCAGGCATACCCGGTGGCCGACCACCTGAGCCTGTCCGAGGCTGCGCTGGCCGAACCACTCTCGGTTGGCCTGCACGCCATCCAGCGCGCAGGCGGCGTGCTCGGCAAGCAGGTGCTGGTGACAGGCTGCGGACCGATCGGGTCTTTGCTGATCGGCGGCCTTCGTCGGGCCGGTGCTTCACGCATCGTGGCGGCCGACCTGTCCGATCTGGCGCTGGACTGTGCGCGCCGAATGGGTGCGGACGAGACCATCAACCTGCGCACCCGGCCGGATGGTCTGGATCGGTACAAAAAAGACAAAGGCCAGTTCGACGCCGTGTTTGAAGCCTCGGGCAGCGAGGCGGCGCTGCGCCATGGCATGGACGTGATCGCGCCACGGGGTACCCTGGTCACTGTGGGTCTCGGTGGCGACATCAGCCTGCCGATGAACCAGATCGTGGCCAAAGAAATCGAGCTGCGCGGCAGCTTCCGCTTCCACCCCGAATTCGCCACGGCGGTGCAGTTTCTGAACCAAGGTCTGATCGATGGCGAGCCCGTGATCACCCGCATCCTGCCGCTGAGCGATGCGGTGACGGCGTTTCAGCTGGCGGGCGACAAGAGCCAGTCGCTCAAAGTGCAAATCGCGTTTGGCGATGCCCTCACTTCCCTCGAACCGTCTTGAGCTCCAGCATGAACACCCCAACTTCCCGCATTGCGATCGTCACCGGTGCCAGCTCGGGCATCGGCAAAGCGTGCTCCCTGGGTCTGCTCGCCGACGGCTGGACGGTCGTTCTGGTGGGTCGGCGGGAAAGCGCACTGGCAGACGCCGTCAGGTCCGCTGGCGAGCACAGCGAGCGAGCCATCGCCATGCCCGCAGACCTCACGAAGGAAGGCTCGGTGAGCAGCCTGTTTGACGCGGTCCAGCAGCGCTTTGGTCGGCTGGATCTGTTGTTCAACAACGCGGGCATGTCGCTGCCCTTTGCTCATCCGCACCAGCTGACCGGCGACGATTGGCGGCGCATGGTGGACATCAACCTCAACGGTGCTTTCTACTGCCTGTCAAATGCCTTCCGGCTCATGCAGGCGCAACGTCCGCAGGGGGGTCGCATCATCAACAACGGCTCGATTTCGTCGCAAGTGCCACGACCGGGTGCCATCGCCTACGCCGCCACCAAGCATGCCATCAGTGGCCTCACCAAGGCCGCCTCGCTGGACGGCCGCGCCTATGGAATCGCCGTCGGGCAGATCGACATTGGCAACGTGACCTCAGACATGACCGCCTCGATGGTGAAAGGGGTGCCGCAGGCCGATGGCAGCATGAAACCCGAGCCCTGCATGGAGATGGACGCCGTGGTGGCCACTTTCATGGCCATGGTGCGCCTGCCAGCCTCAGCCAATGTGCTGTTCACCACCGTCATGGCGACCCACATGCCATTTGTTGGACGGGGCTGACGCGATCCGTCGACCCGGCCCGGAGAGGATTCAGGCTTTCCACGCAGACAGGGTTGGCGGACTGGGTGCTGGGCCCCGACCATGCTCACCGTGATGTAAAAATAGGTGATCGGGAACACGACAAAGCGCGCCAGAGGCTCCGTGCAAACCCCAATGAGACATCGTTTTGCCTGAGGTGGCGGCCCCCGGGTCCTCGGTTAAGCTGCCTCGCTTGTCTTTCAAACGCATCCGCATCGAGGATTTCTTCATGACTTCTGGCGCACAGACCGACACCGCCGCCGCTCCAGCGGCCCGCACCACACCGCAACGCATCGGCGTGCCGCGCGAGATCTTCCCCGGCGAAAAACGCGTGGCGACCGTGCCCGAGGCGGTGGCCAAACTGGTGAAACTGGGTTTTGCCGTGGTGGTGGAAAGCGGCGCGGGCGAACTGGCCCAGCTGGGCGATGACGACTACCGTGCAGCCGGTGCCAGCATCGCGCCCAGCGCCGCTGATCTGTGGAGCGGCAGCGACATCGTCTTCAAAGTCCGTGCGCCCACGCCCGACGAGGTGGCGCTGATGCACGAAGGCCAGACGCTGATCGGCTTTTTGTGGCCGGCCCAGAACCCCGAGCTGATGCAGCAGCTGGTGGCGAAGAAGGTGACTGCGCTGTCCATTGACGCGCTGCCACGCACACTCAGCCGCGCGCAGAAGATGGACGCG
>JALOSH010000023.1 GCA_025458545.1 Hydrogenophaga sp. | reverse complement strand
CGCAGAACCGGCTGTGCCGGGCTGCAGGTGTCGCCCCCTTGAGGGGGACGCGGCGTCAGCCGCGGCAGGGGTGGCCATGTGCTGTGCCGCGATCCAGCCCAAGGTCATGGCCGGGCCGAGCGTGATGCCGCCACTGGGGTAGTGGCCGGCCATCATCGAATCCATGTCGTTGCCGCCGGCGTAGAGGCCGGGGATGGGCTGGCCGTGGTCGTCCAGCACCTGGGCCTGGGCGTTGACCTTGAGCCCGGCAAAGGTGCCCAGGCTGCCAGCGACCACGCGCACCGCGTAGAACGGCCCGCGTTCCATCGGACCCATGCAGGGGTTGGGCCAGCCGCGTTCGGCGGCGAAGGCGGCATCGCCCTGCAGGCGGTTGTAGGGCGTCTCGCCCTTGGCGAAGTCCTCGTCTTTGCCGACGCGGGCCATGGCGTTGTAGCGCTGCACGGTGCGCTCCAGCCCGTCGGCCGCGATGCCGCAGGCCTGGGCCAGCTCGGCCAGGGTGCGGCCGCGCTTCACATAGCCGTTGGCCAGCATGGGGCCCAACGGCATGGGCGCGGGCTTGGCGGCGCCCAGGCCGTAGTGGCGCATGAAGGCGCGGTCGCACACCAGCCAGGCCTGCACCGGCTGACCGGGCGGTGTCGCTTTGAGCAGCGCCTGCATCACGTCGTGGTACGAGTCGGCCTCGTTGGCAAAGCGGCTGCCGTCGGCGCGCACCATGATCAGGCCGGGTTTGGCGCGTTCGATCAGGTGCGGGAAGTGGGTGAACGTGCCGTCGCGTTGCGGCACCAGCGAAACCGGGGTCAGGGCCGCGGCCTGCAGCCCGTCGGTGCCGACGTGGCCGCCCGCGCTTTCGCCCAGGCGCAGGCCGTCGCCGGTGTTGCCGCGCGACGCTGCGGACCAGTGTTCGTTGCCGGTGGGCGCGTGCGGCAGCAGGGCGCGCTTGCGCTCGCTGTCGTGCGGGAAGCCGCCGCAGGCCAGCAGCACACCGCGGGCCGCGTGGACTTCTACCGGGCCGTCGGGTGTGTTCAGCACCGCGCCGGTCACGCGCTCGCCGTCGCGCAACAGGCGCCGCGCAGGCGAGCGGGTGCGGATGTCGACACCAGCCTGCAGCGCCGAGGCCGCCAGCGCCGCCATCAGCGCGTTGCCGTTGACCAGGCGCATGCCGCGGCGGTGGAACAGCAGGTCTTTCCCGTGTGCCAGCACGCGCTTGGCGACGTACCAGAGCGAGGCGGGTTTGCGCAGCGCGTTGAAGAAGTGGCGCAGCTCGGCGCCCGATGCGATGCCCATGCCCCAGAGCGTGGTCTCGGGCAGCGGTGGCTTCAGGTCGGCGATGTGCGGGCCGAGACGACGGCCGTCGAACGGCGCGGCGCAGAGCGAGCGGCCGCCCAGCGCCGCGTGCGGCGTGCGACCGTGGAAGTCGGGGATCGCGTTGCCGTCGATGAAGCGCAGGGCGGTCTTCGAGCGGAAGAACTCCACCATGCGCGGTGCCGCGTCGAGGAAGGCGCGGGCACGGGCCTCGTCAAAGCGCTCGCCGAGTTCGTGACGCAGGTAATTCAGCGGCTCTTCGATGGGTTCGACGATGCCCGCCTCGACCGCCAGCGGGTTGCGCGGCAACCACATCCAGCCACCCGACCAGGCGGTGGTGCCGCCGAACTGAGCATCTTTTTCCGCGACGATGACCTTGAGGCCGAGGTGTGCCGCCGTGACTGCCGCAGCCAATCCACCAGCCCCGGAGCCGATCACCAACAGGTCGCAGTGGATGGCGCTCACGGCGGTGCCCCAACCAAGGGACACCGCGGAACCGGCTTCGCCGGGCCGCTGGTGTCGCCCCCTGGAGGGGGTATGCGGCTACGCGCAGCGAGCAAGCAACGGGGGGGGGTCATGTCTAGACGGCGTAGATCGGCTTGCGGCCTTTGACGTCGCCCGGGGCGGCGGTCTCGGCCGTGAGTTGGAAGAAGGGTGAGGCGCCACTGGCGGCGGCCAGCTGCTGGGCCACCGACAGCAGCTCGGGCGCCAGCGACTGCATGCGTTCCATCGTGAAGCGCACTGTGGGACCGGCGATGGTGATGACGCCGATGGCGGGTTGTCCGGCAAAACGCACCGGTGCCGACAGGGCCGACAGCCCGAGGCTGTAGGTGTCCACGGTCAGGCTGTAACCGCGTTCGCGTGTCTCGTGCACAGCGGCCAGCACGGCCTGCAACGAGGTGGGCGCGTTGGGGCCAAATTGTTCGGGCGCACCCAGGCCCTGCTTGGCCACCAGGGCCAGCGCCGCGTCGTCGCTGAGGGTGGACATGAGCGCCCAGCCCGAGGACGAGCAGGAAAGGGTCGCGTCCGAGCCCATGTCGGGGTCGTAGCGCAGGCCCTGGCGTGCGCCTTGCGCGCGGGCGACCCAGGTCAGTCGTTCGCCGTCCACCACCGACAGGCGCACCAGTTCGCCCGAGATATCGGCCAGCTGGTTGAGCAGCGGCTGCGCGATGTCGACGATGCCAGAGTTGCTGAGGTACGAGAGGCCCATGCTCACCAGCTTGGTGGTCAGCAGGTATTCGCCGTGGCCGCGGGCCTGGCGCACATACCCCAGGCGCACCAGGTCGGCCAGCAGGCGGTGCACGCCGCTGCGCGGGATGTCGAGCCGGTCGGCAATCGCGGCCAGCTCCATGCCTTCGCCGTGTTGCGACAGCAGTTCGAGGATGCCGAGGGTTCGTTCGAGGACGCCGTTCATGGTGGGGGTTCCGCTTCGTTCAGTGGGTCGAAACCGGGCAGGTGACGGACTGGCCGCTGCGTGCCGCTTCCAGCACCGCGAGCGTGGCCTCCAGCGTGCGCAGGCCGTCCAGCGCGCTGCACAGCGGCGCTTCTTCGCCGCGGATCACGGCCGCGAAGTGCTGCAGCTGGCGCGTGTACGGGTCCGCTTTGAGGGCGGTGGTCTGCTCGCGCGTGATCGGCCGGTGCCAGTGGCGCTCGCCCGTGTAGTGCCAGAGCGAGAGGTCGGGCAGCGAGAGCGAACCTTCCGTGCCGGCGAAGAAGAGGGTGTTGACGTCCTGACGCGGGTACTGGTCCTGCTCGCCGGCGCAGAAGTCCCAGCACCAGGGCGCCACCGCGGTGTCCGACAGCACGAGCGTGGCCAGCGCGCCGTTGGCCAGGCGCAGCACGGCGGCGGCCGTGTCTTCCACCGCGAAGCCGCGCACGGCGTTGCTGCTGAGCGCCTGCACCTGCACGATCTCGCCGCCGATGAAGCGCAGCTGGTCGATCTCGTGGATCAGGTTGATGAGCACCGGGCCGCCGCCGGGTTCGCGCCGCCAGGCCAGGTCGAAATAGGCCTCGGGCTTGTAGAAGCTGGCCATGACGTTGGCGCTGACCAGCCGACCCAGTCGGCCGCTGGCGACGAGGTCGCGCGCCTGGCGGTTGATGGGGTTGTGGCGGCGGTGGTGGCCCACCAGCACCGGCACGCCGCTGCGCGCCTGCGCGTCGACCAACTGCTGCGCCTCGGCCACGCTGTCGGCCACGGGTTTCTCCACCAGGGTGGCGACGCCGCGCGCCAGGCAGTCCAGCGCGAGGGCAATGTGCTGTGGGTTGGGGGTGGCGACGATGGCGCCCTGTGGCCGGAAGCGTTCCAGCGCGCTCACATGGTCGGGCGCCCAGGGCGCGCCCAGCGACTCCGCCAGCGCACGGCCCGCGTCCGACGGGTCAGCGATACCGGCCAGCGCCAGGCCGGGCGTGCGCCGGATGCGGTCGATGTGGGTGCGGCCGATGGCACCGGCGCCGATGACGAGCAGTTTCATAAGCACCCCCTGCGCCGCTGCGCGTCTTCCCCCTCCAGGGGGACGGCTCCAGCCGTCTGGCGAAGCCAGCCCGGCGGTGCCTCTGGCGGGGGGATCTGCTTTCGGGTCATGTGTGGTCTCCGGCCCGAAGTCTAGCCAAAAAAAGAACTAGATTCAATAATTGAACAGAATTCCACTTTTGCATATGATCTGCCGAAAATCAAAGTGTTCCACCCGATCCACCTGCGATCCGAGCGAGACAGATGACACAGACCCTCAGCGGCGCCACGCGCCTGCATTACATCGTGGGCGACCCGATCGCCCAGGTGAAATCGCCCGCCGGCGTGACCCAGGCCTTTGCCGACCACGGCCGCGATGCGGTGTGCGTGCCGGCCCACGTGTCGCCCGCCCACCTGGCCGACTGGGTGCGCGGCGTCTCGCTGGCGCACAACGTGGACGGCATCATCGTGACCGTGCCGCACAAGTTCGCCTGCACCGACCTGTGCGCCACGACGTCGGAACGGGCGTCGTTTCTGCACACGGTCAACACCATGCGCCGCAACGCCGACGGCTCATGGCACGGCGACATGTTCGACGGCCTGGGCTTCGTCACCGCCATGCAGGAGCAGGGCTGTCAGCCCGCCGGCAAACAGGCCTTGCTGGTGGGCGCAGGCGGCGCCGGATCGGCCATCGCCCATGCGCTGGTCATGGCCGGTGTGAGCGAACTGGCGATCCACGACCCCGACGACCAGCGCCGCGCTGCGCTGGTGGGCCGCCTCGCCGGCCTTGGCAAGTGCCCGGTGGCCCACGGCAGCGCCGACCCCTCGGGCTTC
Organism: Hydrogenophaga sp.; assembly: GCA_025458545.1. The sequence goes on along the minus strand of JALOSH010000023.1, from coordinate 9,577 downwards.
GACCTCGTGATCAACGCCACGCCGGTGGGCATGAAGGACGGCGACCCGTACCCGCTGAATGTGTCGAAACTGGAACCGTCCATGTTCTGCGGCTGCGTGATCACCGCACCGGCGGTGACCCCCTTCATTGCCGCCGCGCGCGTGAAGGGCTGCGCAACCATAACGGGCGCGGACATGTTTGCGCGCGTGCGCGACCTGATGGTGGAGTTTTTGATGGCACCCCCGTCGCTTGCTCACTGCGTGTAGCCGCATCCCCCCTCAAGGGGGCAACACCAGCGGCCTGGCAAAGCCAGTTCCGCGGTGTTCCCCGAAGCAGACACCGCGCTCGTCGAGCGACAGACAAATCGAGAGACGCCATGATGAAGGTCTTGAATACAGCTGATGCCGTTGTTGAAGGCGCCGCCTACGACCTGGTGGTGATCGGCGCGGGTGGCGCGGGTATGGCCGCCGCGCTGTTCGCCGCGCTGGATGGCCAGCGGGTGCTGCTGGTCGAACGCACGGAATTCGTGGGCGGCACCACCGCCTGGTCGGCCGGTACCACCTGGGTGCCGGGCACACACCATTCGGCCCGGGTGAACCCCGGCGACACATTGGCCGACGCGGCGCGCTACCTGACCAACGCCATCGGCGAACGCACACCGGCCGCGCTGCGCCAGGCCTTTCTGGACCACGGCGCGGCGGCCATCCGCCTGCTGGAAGACCGCACCGAGCTGAAGTTCCGGCCGTATCCGAAACACCCTGACTACATCTCGGACCTGGGCGGCTCCACGTTGGCTGGCCGCGCGCTGGAGCCGCTGCCGTTCGACGGGCGCCTGCTGGGCGATCTGTTCCAGCTGGTGCGCCCGCCCATCCCCGAGTTCACCGTGCTCGGCGGGATGATGGTCGACCGCACCGACATCAACCACCTGCTGGCGCTGACCAAGTCCTTCGCCTCGTTCAAGCATTCGCTCAAGATCATCGCGCGCCATGGCATGGACCGCCTGAGCCACCCGCGCGGCACGCGGCTGGTGATGGGCAACGCGCTGGTGGGGCGGCTGCTGTACTCGCTCTCGAAACAGGCGGGCGTGACGCTGGCGTTCACCACCTCGGTGGAGCGCTTCGAGCGCGACAGCGCTGGCGTGACCGGCGTCGTGCTCAAAGGGCAGGGCGCAGGCGCGGGTGGCAACCGCCGCGTCAGCGCCCGCGGCGGCGTGGTGCTGGCCAGCGGCGGCTTCAACCGCCACCCGGACCTGCGCGCGCAGATGCTGCCCGGTGTCGATATCGCCTGGTGCCCGGGGGCACCCGGCCACACCGCCGAGGCCCATGCGCTGGCCAAAGATGCGGGCGCGGTCTACGGCCAGGGCGCATCGAGCAACGCCTTCTGGGCGCCGGTCTCGTTGAGGAAGCGCGCCGACGGCAGCACCGCCGTGTTTCCGCACTTTGTCATGGACCGAGCCAAGCCCGGCATGCTGACCGTGAACCGAAAAGGCGAACGCTTCGTCAACGAGAGCACCTCGTACCACCTGTTCGGCATGGCCATGCAGGCCACCGGGTCGGTGCCCGCCTGGCTGGTGTGCGACGCGACCGCGCTGCAGAAGTACGGCCTCGGCATGGTGCGCCCCGGCGCGTCGCCCAAGGAAATGGCGCCGTTCCTGGCCGACGGCTACCTCACGCAGGGTGCCACGCTGGGCGAACTGGCGCAGAAGCTCGGCATCGACCCCGACGGCCTGAAAGCCAGCGTGGACGAGATCAACCGCTGCGCCGCCACCGGGGTGGACCCGCGCTTCCACCGCGGCGAGACGGCTTACCAGCAGAACATCGGCGACGCGAGCGCAGGCACGAAAAATCCCAATCTGGGGCCGCTCAAGACCGCGCCGTTTTACGCCGTGCAACTGCACCCCGGCGACATCGGCGCCGCCACCGGGTTCGTCACCGATGGCGACGCCCGTGTGCTGGATGCGCAGGGCCAGCCCATCGCCGGGCTCTATGCCGTGGGCAACGACATGCACTCCATCATGGGCGGGGTCTACACCGCGCCGGGCATCACCATCGGGCCGGGGCTGGTGTTCGGCCACCTGGCCGCCCGCCATGCGGGCTCGCGCTGCGGGGTGGTGGCGCCATGACCCGCATGCACGAAATGCACAGGCCCTGGCCGCATTCGTCGGGTGCTGCCGCAGGCCCGGCCCAGAGAATGTGCAGGGTTTGCGCACCCGATGGCGGGTGGTCTGGCCGCTCAGTACAAACCCCAAAAGCGATCAATGATCGATCGTTAATGGGCGTTATTCGAACAAGGGGCTGGTTGCATCCGTGGACCTCCGGGTGGGCGACCCCTACAGTGGGGTGGCCTGCCCGAGCACCCCAAACCAGCGCGCGACACCCATGAGTCCGGGTTCCAGGGCTTGATTTTTCACCAACAGAAGGAGACAGCTGATGCAGAAGTTCAAACGTCAATTCCTGGGGGCCGCCGTGGCCGCCCTGGCCACCGTGGCAGGGATCGGAGCCGCTCAGGCCCAGGGTTACCCTGAGAGGGACATCACCGCGATCATTCAGTGGGGCGCTGGAGGCGGCACCGACGTGGCGATGCGCGGTTACGCGCCCTATGCCGAGGAAGCGCTGGGCAGAAAGATCGTGCTGCAGAACCGGCCGGGTGCTGCGGGCGCCATCGGTGCCAATTTCGTGCTGCAACAGCCATCCGATGGCTACACCATCCTGATGGGTGCGGAGCCGCAGTCTCTGTTCCGGGTGATGAAGATGGCCGAGTTCGATTACGACCAGTTTTACCCGATCAACATCGCGGCCATTGCCAACTCCATCTTGTTGGTGGCCAGGCCCAACGCACCGTGGAACAACATGCAGGATTTGCTGAGCCATGTTCAAGCCAACCCCAAAAAGGTCAAGCAGTACATGGCGGGTCAGGGCACGGTGCCCTTCACCGTGAACACCATGGTCGGCAGTTTGACCAAGTTCGACACCATCCTGGTGCCCTTCGACGGCGACGGCCCGGCGATCGCCGCGCTGCAAGGCGGACACGTGGACATTGGCTTCATCGCCTCGGGCGCTGCCATCGAGCACATCAGGGCGGGTCGTCTCAAGGCGCTGGGCGTGCTGGACAACAAGGCGTTCCAGGGCATCCCGCCCATGACCGATGCGCCCTCGCTGCGGGCCCTGCCTAAGTACCTGCCCTGGGGTTCCTGGTATGGCGTTTTCGTGAAGAAGGACACCCCCGAGCCCATCAAGGCCAGGCTGGTGGCCGCCTTCAAGAAGGCCGGTGACAACCCGCAGTACCGCAAGATGATGGAGGGCCGCGGCACCACCATGCTGAACATCGGTGGCGCAGAGGCTGAGAAGTTCATCAAGAAGTGGCAGTCCACCACCGCCTGGCTCTACCAGGACGCCGGCACCGCCAAGGTGGATCCCGCCACACTGGGGATCGCCAGGCCCTGACAGGCGCCGGTGCAGCCAGCGGGCGGACGTACCGTTCTTCCTGCCAGGCCCGGTCAACCCAGCGGTCTGTGGCGAGCGATCGCCCGGACCGCTTTTTTATCCGCAAGAACGAGGAATACCTCCATGCACACCAGCCATCCGCGGCTGGCCGGCGAGTTGACCTTCATGGTGTTGCTCGTCCTGGTCAGTGTTTTCCTGCTGTGGGCCTCTTACAAGATTTCCAGCCTGGACTCGCTGGCCGCGCCGGGCACCTTCCCCATGGTGTGCGCCTTCGCCATGCTGGTCACGGGCCTGATCAACGCGGTGAAAACCGCGCGTGCCAAGCTCAACCTGGAAAACGGTGAAACACGATTGCAGCAGTTCGGTCGCAAGGTCACTCCGGTGCAACTGATCGCGTTCACCGTGCTCATCTTCCTGTACATGCTGGGCATGGAGTACATCGGTTTTCTGCTCGCCTCCTACCTCTTCCTGGCGGTGTCCATGTACCTTCTGGGCAGCCGTCGGGTGCTGCTGAATCTGGCCATCAGCTTGTTGGTGCTGGTGGCCATCTTCATCGTGTTCCGGACGGCCTTCTCGGTGGTCCTGCCTGCCGGTTCCTTGGTCGGCCCTCATTTGCCGGGGTTCCTGCGATGACCGAGGCTCTTGGTTATTTTTTGTCGTCCTGGCTGGACTGGCAAATGCTGCTGCTGACCGCAGCGGGCACCTTCGCGGGCATCTACATCGGCGCCATCCCCGGGCTGTCGGTGACGATGGCGGTGTCCATCCTGATCTCTTTCACCTTCAAGTGGGATGTCCACCACGCGCTGGCCCTGATCTCGGGCATCTACCTCGGCGGTGTGTACGGGGGGTCTCGCAGCGCCATCCTGCTCAACATCCCGGGTGCTCCCTCGGCCATTGCCACCGGCATGGACGGCTACCCGCTGGCCAAGCGCGGCGAGGCCGGTCAGGCCATCGGACTGACCACCGTGATCTCGGTGTACGGCGGTTTCATCGGCATCCTGGCGCTGGCCGTTGCTGCGCCTGCGGTGTCCGAACTGGCGCTGAAGTTTGGCCCGCGCGAATACCTCTTGCTGGCCATCTGGGGCATCCTGCTGGTGGGCAGCTTGTCTGGCGAGTCGCTGTCCAAGGGCATTTTTGCCGGTGCTCTGGGCGCGTTGATTTCCTGCGTCGGCCTGGACCCCATGACGGGCGAACAGCGCCTGACCTTTGGCAGCCTGCAGATGTCGGCAGGGATTTCCTACATCGCCGCCATGATCGGTTTCTTCGGCGTGGCCGAGGTGATTGCGCAGATGCACGAACTGAAGATCAAGGCCATCAAACAGAACGTGAGCAAGATCATCCCGTCGTGGGCACTGGTGCGCAAGTATTTGCCGCTGGCCACCCGCACCTCCAGCATCGGCGTGGTGGTGGGCGCTTTGCCCGGGGCCGGAGGCGACATCGCCGCACTCATGGCTTACGACCACGCCAAACGCACGGTCAAGAACCCATCCGCCCCGTTTGGCCAGGGTGCCTACGAGGGCCTTGTCGCGCCGGAATCGGCCAACAATGCCGCGGTGGGCGGCGCCTATGTGCCCATGCTCACGCTGGGCATTCCGGGGGACGCTGTCACGGCGGTGATCATCGGAGCGCTCTCCATCCATGGCCTCAAGCCCGGCCCGTTGCTGATGACCGAAACGCCCGACCTGTTCTGGTTCATCGTTGGCTCGCTCACACTGGCGAACCTGTTTTTGCTGGTGTTCGGGCTGACCGGCATCAGGATCTTCGCCAAGATCGTCGAGACGCCCAAGCCGGTGCTGCTCCCGCTGATCCTGGTGCTGTCTGCTGTCGGCGCCTATTCGATCAACAACAACCCGGTGGACGTCTATTGGATGCTGGGCTTTGGTGTGCTGGGTTACTTCCTCAAGATCTACGGGTTCCAGGTAGGTCCCGTCATCCTGGGCATGATCCTGGGGCCGCTGATGGATCGCAGCTACCGGCAGGCCATGCTGTCCACCGGTGAAGACGTCGGCCTGTTCTTCACCGAGTTTTTCACCACGCCGCTTTCTGCCATCATCCTCGCGGCACTGACGTTCACCATCGTCAGCCAGATGGGCTGGTACAAGCGCTGGAGGAATCGGTAGCCCCTCTGCGCGGCTTCGCCCCCCTGGAAGCGGGGGGACCACGCCAGAGGCCCGGCGCAGCCGGTTCCTCGGCGTGTGCTGGTCTAAGGCACGCGCTCCGGACTGATCGTGCGCCGCTCAACCCCCGCTGCTGCAAGGCACTGGGGTTTTCTGTTTCAGGGGCTGTTGGTGTGGGCCAGTTGCGCCAGCGCCTGGGCGCGGAAGTCGCGCGGGCTCAGGCCGGTGTGGCGTTTGAAGAAGCGGCTGAAGTAGGCGTCATCTTCAAAGCCCAGTTCGGACGCCAGCTGCTTGACGCTGCCCACGGTGTAGACCAGTTCGCGCTGGGCTTCGTGCACCAGGCGCGCGTTGATCACGTCCAGCGCCGACATGCCCAGCACCTCGCGGCAGATGCGCGAGAGCTGGCCCGCGGTCAGGCCCATGGTGTCGGCGTAGGACTGCACCGGCCGGTGCTCGCGGAAGTGGCGGTCCAGCAGGGCCTTGAACTGCCCGATCTGGCGCTGCTTGCGCGCACCAGTGGTCGGCCCACCCGCATCGCGGGCCGTTGGCCCGGCCAGGCGTGCCACCTGCACCATCAGCGCGGTCAGCAGTGCCATGCCCGCGGCTGTCTGGCCGCTGTGGTGCGTGCGCGACTCGCGCTCGATCGCCTGGAACAGTGGCATCAGCGTGTCCCGTGTGCTGTCGCTGGGCAGCTCGATCACCCGCGGCGTGCGGATGGTGTCCAGCAGCTCGGGCATCAACAGCGCGGCGAGCGACTCCAGCACCTTCTGCGTGGCGGTGACCACCGGGCCGTCCACGTCCGGCGTGAAGCGAAAGCCGTGCGCGGCGCCGGCGGGCACAACGACGAGGCAGGGCGCCCGTGCCGGGATGCGCGCGCCGTTCATGCGCACCTCGCCCGAACCGGCCGTCAGGCACAGCAGCTGCACAAAGGCGTCGTGCCGGTGCACCTGGATTTCCCACTGGTAAGGCGCCGAGCGCTGGGGAATCCATTCGAAGTTGAACGAGTTCGACCAGGCCGGCGCGTCCTGGTCGCCGTAGAGCGCGTAGTTGGGGATGCGGGCGGTCAATGGCGGCTCCGTGGTGTGCACGAATTGTCCTGGTGCTGGCCGGGATCGTCAAACCTTCCGGTGGTGTCGCCGCGAACAATCGTGTCCATTCCAACAGGAGGCATGCATGTCCGTTTCACCTTCCCACTGGCTGGGTCTCCAAGGCTGCGTCGTGGCCGTCACCGGCGCGGCCAGCGGGATTGGAGCGGCCACGGCAAGCAGCCTGGCCGAAGCCGGCGCCCATGTGGCGCTGATCGACCGCGACGCCGAGGGCGCGCAGCGCCAGGCCAACGCACTGGCCGCCGAGTTCGGCTCGCGGGGCGTGCGCACCCTGGCCGTGACCTGCGACATCGCCAGCGAAGAGCAGACCCTGGCGGCCGCCCAAAAAGTGCAGGCCGAGCTGGGCGATGCGACGGCTCTGATCAACAACGCCGGCCTGCTGCGCCCAGGCGCGCTGGACAGCGTCAGCCTGGCCGACTGGAACACCGTGCTGGGCATCAACCTCACTGGCTACCTGCTGTGCGCGCGCGCTTTCAAACCGCAGCTCGAACGCACGCGCGGCGCGCTGGTGCACGTGGCGTCCATCTCGGCAAACTTCCCGCAAACCGGCAGCGGCGCCTACAGCGCGGGCAAGGCAGGGGTGCTGCTGCTCTCGCGCCAGATGGCGGCCGAGTGGGGGCCGCTGGGTATCCGCAGCAACGCCATCTGTCCCGGGATGATCCGCACCGCGCTGTCGGCGAAGTTTTATGAAGAGCCGGGCTTTGAAGCCAAGCGCGCTCAGGTCACGGCCAGCCGCCGCATCGGCGAACCGCAGGATATCGCCGACGTGGCGCTGTTCTTGGCCAGCCCTCGATCGGCCTACATGAACGGCGCCGAGCTGGCGGTCGATGGCGGCATGTCGTCGATGTTGATGGACATGGTGCCGCGCCCAGGCTTTAACCAGACCGCATAAGGAGACAACGTGAATACAAAGACCGAATACGACCTGATCGTCGTCGGATCCGGTGCCGCCGGCCTGGCCACCGCCATCACCGCCAAGAAGCGCGGCCTCGATGTCGTGGTGATCGAGAAGGAACCCGTGTTCGGCGGCACCACCGCGCTCTCCGGCGGTGTGCTGTGGATTCCGCTGGGGCCCCACGGTCGCCAGCAGAACCCGGCCGACACGCGCGAGGCGGTGCGCCGCTACATGGCGGAAGAGACCGGAGCCTTCTACGACGAGGCCGCGGTCGAGGCCTTCATCGAGAACGGCCCGAAGATGGTCGAATTCTTCGAGCGCGAGACGTCGATGCAGTTCGTGCCCACGCTCTACCCGGACTACCACCCCGACGTGCCGGGTGGCGTGGACATCGGCCGCTCCATCCTGGCCAAACCGTTCGACATCCGCGAACTCGGCGCCGACATGGCGCGCCTGAAGCCGCCGCTGAAAACCATCACCTTCATCGGCATGATGTTCAACTCGTCGAACGCCGATCTGAAGCATTTTTTCCAGGTCACGAAGTCGTTCACCTCGTTCCTGTATGTGGCCAAGCGTTTGGCCACACACCTCAAGGAACTCGCGCTCTACCGCCGCGGCATCGCGGTCACCAGCGGCAACGCGCTGGCGGCGCGGCTGGCGAAGTCTGCGCTGGATCTGGACATTCCCATCCTCACCAGCACGCCGGCCAAGGGCATCGACATGGACGGCGAGCGCGCGGTGGGCGTGCGCACCGCGCAGGGCGTGCTGCGCGCGCGCCACGGCGTGGTGCTGGCGTGCGGCGGCTTTCCGCACGACGTCAAACGCATCGCGCAGGCCTACCCGCACGTCAAACGCGGTCACCAGCACCTCTCGCCCACGCCCACCAGCAACACCGGCGACGGCGTGAACATGGCCGAAGCCCTGGGCGGTGTGGTGGACATCCGCTTCAAGGACGCGGCGGCCTGGATGCCGGTGTCCAAAGTGGACTATGGCAACGGCGAGATCGGTGTCTTCCCGCACCTGCTGGACCGCTATAAGCCCGGCGTCATCGGCGTGCTGGCCAATGGCCAGCGCTTCACCAACGAGTCCAACTCGTACCACGACGTGGGCGCGGCGATGATGCGCGCCTGCGAAGGGCCTGCGGAAGCGCCGGGCCGCTCCCCAGCTGCTGCGCCCTCCGAGGGGGGAGGTGCGGCGCGCAGCGGCGAGCCAGGGGGCTCGTTCACTGAAACGGCGATGTGGCTGGTTTGTGACAAAACCACGCTGGCCAAGTACGGCATCGGTTTCGTCAAACCCGCGCCCATGCCCATTGGCAAGTTCCTGCGCAATGGCTACCTGAAGATGGGCAACACCCTGGCCGAACTGGCGCAGAGCTGCGGCATCGACCCGGCCGGCCTGGAGCAGACGGTGCGCGAGTACAACGTGGGTGCCGTGAAGGGAGAAGACCCGGCCTACGGCCGCGGCCGCACCAGCTTCAACCGCTACCTGGCCGACCCCGCGAACCAGCCCAACCCCTGCGTCGCGCCGGTGCAGACCGGGCCGTTCTACGCGGTCAAGCTCATCATGGGCGACCTGGGCACGTTCGACGGCATCAAGACCAGCGTGGTGGGCGAGGTGCTGCAGCGCGACGGCAGGCCAATAGCTGGCCTGTACGCCGTGGGCAACGACCGCGCCAGCATCATGGGCGGCAACTACCCAGGTGCTGGCATCACCCACGGACCGAACATGACCTTTGGTTTCGTCACCGCGAACCACATTGCCGATACCGCAGGAGCCCGCGCATGAACACGAAAAACGTTGATGTGAGCAAGCCCGTTTCGCCGCCGGGCCGCCCCAAGGCGAAACAGCCCCACCGGGGGGCAGCGACCCACATGCCATGGGGGAGCGTGGTGGCGAAAAGCCTCGTAGACCACCGGGTCTACACCATCGCCCTGCGAAAGATGCCGGAGTTCCTGGAGGTCTTCAACCGGCTGGCCATGCCCATCCTCATGCAGACCCTGGGCCACCCGGTGGGCTTCTACACCAGCCTGGTGGGG
>JALOSH010000258.1 GCA_025458545.1 Hydrogenophaga sp. | reverse complement strand
ACACCCTTTGATGAACTTCGTGACCCCTTTCCCATGACCATCCAGCACACGCCGCGCACCCGCCACCAGCAGCTCGTCGGCCTCGCTGGCTGGATCGCCCTGTGCTACCTCACCGCGGCGGCGGGTGCGGTGGCGTCGGCCAACGCCAAGACCTTCTACAGCGGCCTGGTGCAGCCCGACTGGGCGCCGCCCGGCTGGCTGTTCGGCCCGGTGTGGACCATCCTCTTCACCATGATGGCGTTTGCCGCCTGGATGGTCTGGCGCGCACCGGCCGAGCCGTCGGCGCGCCGCTGGGCGCTGGGCCTGTTCGTGGTGCAGCTCGCGGCCAACGCGCTGTGGAGCTGGCTGTTCTTCGGCTTGCAGAAAGGCGGCTGGGCGTTTGCCGAGGTGTTGGTGTTCTGGGTGCTGATCGCACTCACCTGCGCCGCCTTCTGGCGCATCCGGCCGCTGGCCGGCATGTTGTTGCTGCCCTACCTGGCCTGGGTGGCGTTCGCGTCGTACCTGAACTGGGTGCTGTGGCAGGCGAACCCGGCGGTGCTGGGCTGACCTACGATGGCACTTTCAACTCACCAGGAATCTCCATGCCCTCCGGAAAAATCCTCGTCGCCCAGGGTGGCGGCCCGACCGCCGTTATCAACCAGTCGCTCGTGGGCGTGGCGCTGGAGGCGCGGCGGTTCCAGAACGTGCAGCGCATCTACGGCGCGCGCCACGGCGTGCGTGGCATCGTGGACGAGGACTTCGTCGACCTCACGCAGGAGACCAGCCACAACCTCGAAGCCGTGGCGCGCACGCCGTCATCGGCGCTGGGTTCCACCCGCGACAAGCCCGACCTGAAGTACTGCCAGGAGATCTTCAAGGTGCTCCGGGCGCACGAGATCGAACATTTCTTCTACATCGGCGGCAACGACTCGTCGGACACGGTGCGCATTGTGAGCGAGGAGGCTCACAAGGCCAGTTACCCGCTGCGGTCCATCCACATTCCAAAGACCATCGACAACGATCTGGTGGGCAACGACCACACGCCGGGTTTCCCCTCGGCGGCGCGTTTTGTGGCGCAGGCGTTTGCGGGCGCCAACCTCGACAACGCGGCGCTGCCTGGCGTGTACGTGGGCGTGGTGATGGGGCGGCACGCGGGCTTTCTGACGGCGGCATCCGCTTTGGGCAAGAAGTTTCCCGACGACGGCCCGCACCTGATCTATGTGCCCGAGCGGGTGTTCGAGATTCCGCGTTTCCTGGCCGACGTGAAGGCCACCTACGAGCGTTTTGGCCGCTGCGTGATCGCCGTCAGCGAAGGCATCCACGACGCCTCGGGTCAGCCCATCATCACCCAGCTGGCGAAAGACGTGGAGAAAGACGCGCACGGCAATGTGCAGCTCAGTGGCACTGGCGCGCTGGCCGATCTGCTGTGCGAGGAGATCAAAGCCAAGCTGGGCATCAAGCGCGTGCGCGGCGACACCTTCGGCTACCTGCAGCGCAGCTTCATCGGCTGCGTGAGCGATGTCGACCAGCGCGAAGCGCGCGAGGTGGGCGAGAAGGCGGTGCAGTTCGCCATGTGGGGCCGCGTGGACGGTTCGGTCGCGATCAAGCGCACCGGTTTTTATTCGGCCGACTACGAGCTGCTGCCGCTGGACGCCGTGGCTGGCAAGACCCGGACCATGAAAGACGAATTCATCGCTTCCTCCGGCACGGACGTGACCGACGCTTTCCGCCTGTATCTGCGCCCGCTGCTGGGCTCGGACATGCCCGACGCCTTCCGCCTGCGCAACAACCCGGTGGCCAAGGTGTTGCACCGCTCCTGAGCGCTGCGAAGCGGTCGGTTTGCAGGGGTCTTGTCAGGCCGCTGTGGCCAGCGGCATCGGGCAAGCCCTACACTTCGGGCCTTTCGTTCCTTCCGTTGGTTGACATGCTGAAGTCCGCGTTGTGCCTGTTTGTCCTGGCCCTGATCGGCTCTGCCGCATTCGCTGCCGAAAACTGCGAACCACTGCGCCTGCAGATCGAGGCCAACATCGCTTCCAAGGGCATCTCAGGATTCACGGTGCGCACCGTGGACGTGGCTGCCGATGTGCCGGGCCAGGTGGTGGGGCAGTGCGGCAACGGCAGCAAGAAGATCGTCTATGCCCGCAGCGGTGGGGCATCGGCTTCAGAACCTGGCCTGCCACCGAAGACCGTGTCGGCGCCAGCGGTGGCCAAACCCAAACCACCGGTCACAAGGACCACGCGCGACGAAGACATCATCACCGAGTGCCGCGACGGCAGCGTGTCCGTGGGCGGTCGCTGCAAAAACTGAGCAGGTGGATCAGCCCAGGTGGTTGAAGCTTTGCAGCGCCGACAACGGCGTGTAGCTGCCAGCGCGTTTTTCCTTCATGGCGGTGATCGACTCGCGCACGTGCGCATTGCTCCAGATCGCGCCCTGCAGCCAGCCCATCTGGCGCAGCGAATCTTCCACGCTGTGGTCGCGGGCGTAGGTCACAGCCTGTTTGGTGCCCCAGATGGCGATGGGCGGCTTGCTCGCGATCTCCCGGGCGCACTGCAGCGCGGCAGCCAGCATGGCCTCGGGCGTGTCGAACACCTCGTTCACCAGCCCGTAGGCCAGCGCGCGCTGGGCCGGCAGGCGGCGGCCGGTGTAGGCCATTTCTTTCACCACGGCAAACGGGATCAGCTTGGGCAGGCGCTGCAGCGTGCCCACATCGGCCACCATGCCAATGTTGATCTCCTGGATGCAGAAGAAGGCGTCGGCCGTGGCGTAGCGGATGCAGCCCGCCGTGACCATGTCCACCGCGCCGCCGATGCAGCCGCCCTGGATGGCGAAGATCACCGGGCAGCGCAGGTTTTCGAGCTTGGTGAAGGTGGCCTGCATGTCGGTCAGCAAATCGAAGATGGCGGCGCGGCCTTCGGGGCTTTGGTCGTCCATCTGGATCGCCCCGGCAAAGGTCTCCAGCGCCATGCCGGCACTGAAGTGTTTGCCGGTGCTGCTGATCACCAGCGCGCGCGCCGTGCCCGCGCGGTGCAGGTCGGTGAGCGCCTCGTCCAGCTCGCGCCAGAAGGTGGGGTGCATGGTGTTCAACGCCTCGGGGCGGTTGAGCACCAGGTGGGCCACGTGGTCTTCAGTCGAGCTCAGGGAAAAGCAGGTCGGTGTGCTCATGTCGGGCCTTGTCTCGGGGCAGTGGGTGGGAAGGCTTTTCACTGTAGCCGGTGGCGCTGGCGTCCTCTGTCTCGGGCTTGACCAGCTTGCCCACGCGAACGCCCAGCAGTCGGATGCGGCGGCTCAGGTCCACGCGCTTCAGGCAGAGCCCAGCGTGGCGGCGGATCGTGGCGGGGTCGTCGGTGGCGGTGTCGATGGTCACGTCGCGCGTCACGCTCTGGAAGTTGTCGTAGCGCAGTTTGATGCCGATGGTCTTGCCCTCGTAGCCCTTGCGTTGCAGGTCGCTGGCCACCTGTTCGCAGAGTTTGGTGAACACGGCGCCCAATTCGGCCCGGTCGCGCACCGCGTGCAGATCGCGCTCGAAGGTCGTCTCGCGGCTCATGCTCACCGGCTCGCTCTCGGTCACCACCGGGCGCTCGTCGCGGCCCCAGCTCACTTCGTGCAGCCAGGCGCCATAGCTCTTGCCGAAGGTTTCCATCAGCCACACCGGGTCGCGCTGCGCGAGTTCACCGATGGTGCGGATGCCGTGGGCTTGCAGCTTCTCGTCGGCCTTGGGGCCCACGCCGTTGATCTTGCGGCACGGCAGTGGCCAGATCTTGGCCTCCAGGTCGCCCGGCCAGACGATGCTGATGCCGTTGGGTTTGTTGAATTCGCTCGCCATCTTGGCGATCAGCTTGTTCGGCGCCACGCCGATGGAGCAGGTGATGCCGGTCGCCTGGAAGATGCTCTTCTGGAGCCGCGCCAGCACGCGCCCGCCTTCGCGCTGGCCGCCGGGCACCTGGGTGAAGTCGATGTAGACCTCGTCCACGCCCCGGTCTTCCATCAGCGGCGCGATCTCCAGGATGGTGCTCTTGAACAGGCGCGAGATGCGGCGCACCTCGTCAAAGTCCACCGGCAGCAAAATGGCCTGCGGGCAGAGCTTGGCCGCCTTCATCAGCCCCATGGCCGAACCGACGCCGAACTGCCGCGCCGCGTAGGTGGCGGTGGTGATGACGCCGCGCCCGGTGTAGCCCGAGAGGCGGGGAAAGAAGTCGAGCGGGATGCGGCTCAGGTCGCCGCCCGACCAGTCGCGCTCCGGGTAGGCCTCGCGCAGCCGGGCGAGCACATCGTCCTCGCGCCGCCGCCCGCCGCCAATGACCACCGGCAAACCTTTGAGCTGCGGGTAGCGCAGCAATTCCACCGACGCGAAGAACGCGTCCATGTCCAGGTGGGCGATGCGGCGTGGCGGGGCGGCAGGTTCGGGCACACTGGCAAGCATAGCGCTGCCCGACGGGACTAAACTGCCCTCGTGAGCGGCCCCATTGGGCCGACAAAGATCCGGGAGTCCCTGCATGAACACCACCTTGCCACGCTTGCTCACGGGGTTGCTGGTCGCCGCCGGCATTGCCGCCGCGGGCTTCTTCGTCAGCGCCGGACTGGAGCGCTTCCGCATGGCCGACCGCAGCATCTCGGTCAAGGGTCTTGCGGAGCGCGATGTGCAGAGCGACTTTGCGATCTGGACCCTGAATTTCCGCCGAGCCGGCAGCGAGTTCGCCGGCGTGCAGCAGGCCCTGTCGGCCGACCGCGAGAAGGTGCTGGCGTTTCTGAAGGCGCAGGGTTTCAAGGACGATGAACTCGAATCCAAGCCGCTTTCGGTGCAGGACCTGCTGGCGCGCGACTATGCGCAGGGCAATGTGCCGTTCCGCTTCAATGGCAGCGGTCGCATCGTGGTCAAGAGCGCCCGGGTGGCCGAGGTCGAGAAGGCATCGCTGGCGCTCGACCCGCTCATCCAGGCCGGCATACAGCTCGGTGGCGAAGGCGACGGCGCGCAAGCGGGGCCGCGCTACCAGCTGCGCGGCTTCAACGATGTGAAGGCGCCCTTGCTCGCCGAAGCCACCAAGAACGCGCGCGAGCAGGCGGAGAAGTTCGCCGCCGAGGCCGGTGCCACGCTGGGGCCCCTCAAAAGCGCCAACCAGGGTGTGATCCGCATCACCGGCGACGACGGACAAGACTTCGACGACGGCAGCTCGCGCGGCAAGCGCTTGCGCGTGGTCAGCAGCTTCGAATACGAATTGCGCTGACGCCCGCTGACCCGACAGGTCGCGCTCTCAGGCGTCGGGCGCCAGGTTGTCCGCCACCCGTTGCAACAGCTGGTGCAGCTGGGCCCGTTCGGCTTCGCTCAGACCTTGCACCGCCAGCTTTTCCAGCCGCTTGCGCTGGGCCTGCAGGGCCTGTTGAAGGGTGCGCCCCTCTGCCGTGAGCCGCAGGCGGATGGTTCGTCCGTCGGCCGCGTCGGCCGATGCTTCGAGCAGGCCGCGCTCACGCAAGCCGCCGATGAGGCGCGCAATCTGACCCTTGTCGCGCCCGGAATGGGCCACCAGATCGCGCGATGAAGCGTCCGGGTGGCGGGCAAAGAAGGCCAGCACCTTGGTGTCCATGTGGGTGAGGTCCTGGCCAATCTCTCTCAGCTCGCGTTGCTGGCGGGAGCGCACGCGGTGCATGAGCGTGTGCACCGCCTCCAGCACATCGGGGTGGTCAGGCATTTGGTTGACAAGATCAACTTTATGTTTCATGATGGATGACATTATCAACCAAGTAAACGATTTGTCATGAATGCTCCAACAACCGCCCGCCGCATCGAACGGGTGCGCCACGAACTCCTCCGCCGCGAGGTGCAGGTGGCCCGCATCGAGGCCCTGGGCCCACACTTTGTGGCCATCACCTTCGAGTCCGTGCCGGGTGCCGAACCGACCCTGGCCAACTTTGTGTCGGCCTCGTTCGATGACCACCTCAAGTTCATCTTCACCACCGCCAGCGGTGAAACCGTCAAGCGCGACTACACGCCGCGCCGGTTCGACGCGGAGCGGGGTGAACTCACCGTCGAATTCGCGTTGCATGGCCACGGTCTGGCCAGCGAATGGGCGCGCACCGCCACGGTGGGCCAGCGGGCCAGCATCGGCGGGCCGCGCGGTTCGATGATCATCCCCATCGACTACGACTGGCACCTGTTGGTGGGCGACGCCACCGCCCTGCCCGCCATCCACCGGCGGCTGGACGAGCTGCCGGCCAACGCCCAGGTGTGGGTGCTGGCGATGGTGGACGACCCCGCCGACCAGCGCAGCTGGCCCCAGAGCGCCACCCGGCGCACCCAGTGGGTCCAGTCGCCCGATGCGCTGGTGAATGCGGTGCGCGCGCTGGCGCTGCCGCCGGGCGAAGGGTTTGCCTGGGGAGCCGGAGAGGCGGCGCTGATGGTCCGCGTGCGCGATGTGTTGCTGCAAGAGCACGGCCATCCGCGCGAGGCGATGCGCATGTCTGCCTACTGGAAACAGGGTGTCAGCGAGGTCCATGAGAACCTCGACGCCTGAACGCCGAGGCAGCAGGCCTGCATCGGGCGGACCCGACACCCTCAGATGGACTTTTGCACCAGCGCGCCCTTGAACAGCCAGGGCAGGCTGGGCGACGCACCGCTCGGCACGCCGCCTTTGTTTTCGGCACTCACGGCGATTTCGGTCACGCCCTGGAGAGCGGTTTCGCTCACCGGCATCTGCAAGGTCTTGTACTTGCTGGTGACCACACCCAGCGAGCGGGGCTCGGCGCCGCCTGCAAGGGCCCAGACCTGCATGCTGTCTTCGCGGCCTTCTTTGACATCGTTGAGCCGCTGCACCAGCAGGGCGCGGTCCTTGGGGTTGTAGGTCACCAGCATGGCGGGCTGTTGCTCGCTGTCCAGCAGCACCGCCACCTGTCGAATCTGCGGCACCTCGATCAGACGCGCCTGCGCGTGCTGAATCTGGGCCTTCAGCTGCGTCATCATGCTGGCGGCGGCGGCCCAGCCGATCAGCAGCACGATCAGCAAAAGAATGGCGAGCGCGCGCCACCAGGGACTGACCCGGCGCGATGCCGGGGTGGAAGCGGGGGCGTTGTCTGGGGCGATCGCGCTGTCGGTCATGGGGTCATGGTTTGGGAAAAGTGCCGGGCAGCAGGATGCCGGTGTCCACGTTCTGGATGTTGGTGTGGCCGCAAAACGCCATGGTGATGTCGAGTTCCTTGTGGATGATCTGCAGCGCCTTGAGCACGCCTTCTTCACCCATG
>JALOSH010000257.1 GCA_025458545.1 Hydrogenophaga sp. | reverse complement strand
TGCTGGCGTGCAGCTGGATGGGCGGCAGGTCGAGCATGAGCAGGCCCATGTCCTGCACGATGAGCGCGTCGACGCCGATGTTCCAGAGGTCCCAGGCCAACTGCCGCGCGGCGGGCAGCTCGTCGTCGCGCAGGATGGTGTTGTGCGTGACGAAGATGCGCGCGTGGTGGCGGTGGGCGTGTTTCACCAGGCGCTCGAGGCAGGCCAGGTCGTTGCCCGCCTTCTCGCGCGCGCCGAAGGCCGGGCCGCCGATGTAGACGGCGTCGGCACCGTGGTTGATGGCCTCGATGCCGATGTCGGCGTCTCGGGCGGGGGCGAGCAGTTCGAGTTCGGCACGCGGCATGGCGGGCCGATTGTTCCTCACTCCGGCGCTTGCGGGGCCGTTTCGGCGGGCCGGTCGAGCCGGGTGCGGGCCCTCATCCAGGCCTTGCGGGCCAGGTGGCCGGCCAGCTGGGCAGGGGGCATGCGCAGCAGGTGGGCGCGCAGGTACCAGTGCTGGCGGGCGGCACGGGTGAGCGCGTCGTCGCAGCTGGGGTGCACCGGGCGGACGACGCGGCTGAGCAGCGCCTCAGCCAGCGCGCCGGGCTGCGCCAGGCGCGCAAAGGCTGGCGCGTCGGCGGGCGGCACGGCCGTCCCGGTGATGCGGGCCAGCTGCCGCAGGGCCAGCATCAGCAGGGGCCCCAGGCCGAGCTCGGCGGCGCGCCCGGCCAGCGCCGGCCAGAAGCCAGGGTGCGCCGCGCTGAAGTGGCGCAGCAGGTCGTCCAGGTCGAGCAGGTCCCGCAGGCCATGTGGGAGCTCACCGTCCAGCATCAGGTGCGTGGCGCCGTGCAGGACCATGTCGCAGGGCGACAGCACCGACACCCAGGGCAGCCCCGGCACCGGCAGCGCGGCAGCGAACAAGGCCCCGGCATCGACCGCATAGCGCGAAGTCGGCGGCGTGATGGTGTGGTGCACGTCCAGCCAGGTGTGGCGCCACACGTGCTTGAACGGCGGCAGCTCGTGCATCCAGCGCCGGTAGTAGCGGTCGTCGTAGGGGTCCAGTGGCTCGTGAGCCCAGCCGCCCGCCAGCAAGGCGGCCTCGACCTGGGGCAACTGGGCGCGGGGCACCATGAAGTCCAGGTCGCCGAACAGCCGCCCGCGTGCCGGCGGCAGCCCGGCGGCAGAGTAGGCGCCGCCCTTGAGCAGCACGACCGGGCCTTCCAGCCCGGCCAGGGCCACGCGCAGCCGGTCCAGCTCCCAGCTCACCTGGTGGCGCTGGCGCTCGGCCGCGGCCAGGGCCCCTTGAAAGTGGCGCCTGGGCGCCTCGGGCACGTTCGCCAACTCGCCGCGGTCCTGCAGGCGCACCGCCAGCCGGGCCAGCAGCCGCGACTGGCGCGCCTGGCTGATGAGCAAGGACCACTGCGCCAGGCTGAACGACGGCATCGGGCCGGCGCGCCACAGCGGCGTGAGCAGGTCGCCGCTCATGGCTGCCCGGCCAGGCGCTCGAAGACCGCCATCGCGTCGTCGAGGCGGCTGTATTCGAAGTCGTGGCACTCGCAGGCCTCGACGAGGCGCGCCATGCGGTCGAAGCCCGCTTCGCCCAGGGTCGAGGCGTTGAAGCTGTTGCGGGCCAGGGCCACCAGGGTCTCGGCGCGGCTGCGCGGCACCAGCGACACCGGCGCGCCCTCGCGCCAGCGCGGAAACACGATCCAGGCCGCGGGAGCCGGCTCGTCCATGCGGGCCACGTGGGCCGCCGGCGCCGCCATGTGGGCCACGGTTCCCTTGCTCGTGCCATGCGCCGGGCGGCTGAAGCGGGCCGCCGGCTCGAAGGCCGCGATCAGTTCGATGGAACGGTTCTTCAGGCTCACCGGGCGCACCACGGGCAGCAGGCCCTCGCCGGCCAGCGGCACGACGGCGATCTCGTCGGACAGCAGCCGCCAACCCCGGTTCACCAGCGCCGCGCACAGCGTGCTCTTGCCCGAGCCCGGCGGGGCGGGCAGGATCAGCGCGCGCCCGCCACGCTCCACCACGGCGGAATGGATCAGGAGGTGGTGGTTCACATGGGTGCTGACGCACCAGTTCATGGCCCACTCGAGCATGGCGTAGCCCTGCGCCAGCGGCAGCGGCTCGAAGGACTCGGTGCCGTCGAAGCGGAATCGCGCCTGCGAGCGCACGAACCGCCGCCAGCCGCCTGAACGCTGCACGTCGACCTCGAAGTCGATGAAGCCGCCCGGTTCAACCCCCGGGTAGCCTGCGTAGAGCGATCGAAGCCCGTCCAGCACCGCGGGAACGTCGCTCCGCAGCCGGTAGGTGAAAGGGCCCGTCCTCAGGCGCCAGCCCTCGCCCCGCAACGAGGCGGACAGCGATTCGGTCTGGCGGGGGATCTGCGCGGGGGCTGTGGGAACGATCGACGGGAGGGCGCTCACACCGGCTCGGCGGGCTCCAGCCAGCCGCGGTCGACAAAGGCCGTGATGATGGCCCGAATGCGCTCGGCCAGCGCAGGGTCGGCGGGCAGCACCATGTCGGCGGCGAGCTCTTCCGTGAGGGATTCGAGGTCCCGCGGGCCGGCCTCGAAGCAGGCCATCACCGCCGCCTCGAGGGCATCGAACACGGCCATCTCGCCAGAGACGGCTTCGAAGGCGACGGACTCGGTGTCCCAGCTGCGCCAGCTCAGGCGAACCAGCGGGTTGACGGCCCAGGCGGGCAAAGGGCGGGCGCCGGCGAAAGACCCGCTCGGCGGATCAACCAACCTGCGACAGGTAGTCGCGGAACAGCATCAGCGCGTTGGCGTTGAGGCTGGCATTGGGCGAGGCGCCAATGACCGAGAAGTTCGGGTTGAAGCCGTGGTGCAGGCTCACCACCCCGGCCTGCGTGTACGGGAACAGCGTGGGCAGCTTGTTCGCGTTCAGCAGCGCGACCAGCCAAATGTTCTCGGCCGAGGTCGTGGACCCGCGCAGGATCTCGTAGCAGAACTTGCTGCGCTCGCCACCCGGGTCGCTGTCATAACCGAACAGCACCCAGAAGCGCAGGCAGTTGGCGTTGCGCCAATCGAGGGAGCGAGTCGATCGATCCCGGCCGCAGTTGTCCCAGGTGATGTTGCGGTGCTTGATGCCCGACTGGCCGTTGTGCCAGCCCGAACCCCAGCCACCCGAGGTGTAGTGGCTGCAGCGATGCCCGTACTTCGGGATCGCACCGGCCGCCACCGAGCCGATAATGGAGCCCACGCGGGACGCGGTGGCGTGGTAGTCCTTGTTGTCCTTATTGCAGTGCGGGCGCGAACCCGTGGCCTGCGCCAGCGACGGAAGCGCGCCCACGGCGCCACCGGCACCCAGCGAGCGAAGGATCCGGCGACGCGCGTCGATGCTCTCCTGGCCTTGGCCCTGGGCGGCCGGAGTGGCGGGGGTGCGATCAGACTCGTTCATCTTGGGATTTCCATCTCGGGCCAGAACCCGTTACTCACCATTCAAGCAATCATCGCGCCAACACCAGCCGCCGTCCAGAAAACCCAGGCGCGACAGTGACTTGCGCTCGTGTTCCGGCACCGCCCCTGCGGCTGCCGGAGCTTGCACCAACCGGTTGTAAGGAATGCTGACAGCCTGATCGCCGCCGCCTCTCCGATCGCCGCAAACCGAGGGAGCAAAGGATAGCGGCCCCGGGTGTCACCCGGTCGGCCCGGCCGGCACCCATCCCGGGGGCCCGCGGGCCCGACCGTGCGCTTGTGGCGCTTTGCGGCCGGGTCAGTCGCCGGGCGCCAGGGTCGCCGTCTGCTGGCGCACCTGGCCCGCGCGCCAGACACTCAGCGTGACCTGGTCACCCGGCTGACGCCGCTCCAGGGCCGCCAGCATGTCGTCCAGACTCTCGACGGGCTCGTCGCCGATGGCCGTGATGACATCCCCCATCACGATCTCGCCCCGGCTGCCGCGGCTGAAGGGCTGCAGCCCGGCGCGCGCCGCCGGCGAGTTGCGGCCCACCTGGACGATGGCCACGCCCTTGGGCAGC
>JALOSH010000256.1 GCA_025458545.1 Hydrogenophaga sp. | reverse complement strand
TCCATGAAGGCTTCGGCCAGGCGGCGCTGGTGGGCGCGCTCCAGCTCGGCCAACTGCACCGGGCTGTTGACACCCGCGACCTGCACCGCGTCGCTGATGCGGTGCGCCTGGACCGCCTGGCCGTCGGCCACGGCAAACTTCACCACATCGGTCAGGTAGTACTCGCTCTGGGCGTTGTGGTTGTCGAGCCGCGCCAGCCAGCCGCGCAGCGCCCGCGTGGGCACGGCCATGATGCCGCTGTAGATCTCGGTGATGGCGCGTTGCGCCTCGCTAGCGTCTTTCTGCTCCACGATGGCCTGCACCGCGCCGTCTGGCCCGCGCACGATGCGGCCGTAACCGGTGGGGTCGGCCATCTGCAGCGTCAGCAGCGCGAGGTGCTGACCGGCACAGAGGTCGATGAGCGACTGCAGCGTGTCGGCGCGGGTCAGCGGCACGTCGCCCGACAGCACCAGGGTCACACCGTCGTCGGGCAACACCGGCACCGCCTGCTGCACCGCATGGCCGGTGCCCAGCTGCGGCATCTGGCGCACATATTGCAAGGCGGTCGTGCCGCCCGCTGGCGCGCGCAGCCCGGCTTCCACCTGATCCGCCCCGTGACCGGTGATGACCACCACCGAACGCGCCGATAACCGTGCGGCGGTGTCGATCACATGCTGCGCCAGTGCACGCCCGCCCAGACGGTGCAACACTTTGGGCCGTTGGCTCTTCATGCGCGTGCCTTTGCCAGCCGCCATCACCACCACATCCACAGGGAACGACATGAAAACCTTTTCCAGGGCACCCGTGCGCCCCATGTTTCAGATGGCTCAAATTATCGCCGCCCGACTTTGGGAGCCTGTTCAGCGTCGCCTGCGCTTGCTGGCCGTGTTGGGCATGGCGACCTTGCTGGCGGCCTGCAGCGCGCTGCAACTGGGCTACAACCAGGTGCCGTCGCTGGCCTACTGGTGGGTCGATGGGTACGCCGATCTCGACGATGTGCAAAGCGTGCGCGTGCGCAAAGACATCGACCGCGTGCTGGCCTGGCACCGGCAGAGCGAGCTGCCCGCCTACGCCGACCGGCTCAAACAGTGGCAATCACTGGTTCTGCAAGACGTCACGGGCGCGCAGGTGTGCGCACAAGTGGAGCAGCTGCGCAGCGCCACCGAACGCCTGATGGACCGGGGCCAGGAACCCCTGGCGCACCTGGCGCTGACTTTGTCGCCCGCGCAACTGCAGCACCTGGACCGGCACCAGGCCAAGAAGAATCAGGATTTTGAAGAAAACTTCTTGCGCGGCACGCCAGCCCAGCGGCTGCAGCGCCGCATGGACCGCACGGTGGACCGTTACGAAACCCTGTACGACCGCCTCACGCCCGCGCAGCTCCAGCTGGTGCGCCAGCAGCTGGAAAGCTCCCCGTTTGACGCCAGCCGGACCCTGGCCGACCGCCGGACCCGCCAGGCCGAGCTGCTGGAACTCATCCGCCAGCTGCAGGGCACGCGCTCCGCTCGCCTGGCCAACGACAGCACCGCGCCAGCCGCCGCCACCCAGGCGGTGCGCAGCTGGTTGCAGCGCGGTCTGCTGGCTTCGCCCACAGGAAACAGTGAACGCGCCGGCTGGATACGCCACGGCTGCGAGGCTTTCGCCACGCTGCACAACAGCACCAGCCCGGCCCAACGCCAGCACGCGCAGCAGCTCCTGGCCCAGTATGAAAGCGACCTTCGAGCGCTGGCCGCTCAGCCCTGAAGCACCCAGACCCCGTCGGTCCGTCCTCCCCGCCCCGTTTCGGCCCATCGTGCCCAGCGGCGGCACTCGGGTGGTGCGAGCGCCGTCCGAACACAGCCCAGACCGCAGACTGATGCACACATCTGGCGCGCAGATCTTGCATACAAGGTCTGCATGGCGCTGGCACGCTTCTCGCAAGCGGAGCCGGCATGGTCAGTTCCACCGACATCGCCCAGCGCATCATCGAAGCCATCCTGGCGCAGCGCCTGGCGCCCGGCACGCGGCTGGGCGAACAGAACCTCTCCATGCTGTTCGACTGCAGCCGCACCCTGGTGCGCGAAGCGCTGGTGCGCCTGGCCACACGCGGCATCGTCACCGTCAGCGCGCGCCGCGGCTGGTATGTGGTGCAGCCGTCCCACGAAGAAGCACGCGAGGCCTTTGAGGCCCGACGGGTGATTGAAACCGGCTTGATCCGCCGCACCGGCGCGATGGACAAAGCCACCCTCAAACGGCTCAAGCAACACCTCAAACAAGAGCAGGCCGCCCTCAAGGGCGACGACGTCGGCCAGCGCAGCTATTTGCTGGGCGACTTCCACGTGTGCCTGGCCGAATGCCTGGGCAACCAGCTCCTGGCCGACACGTTGCGCGACTACACCGCGCGCACCACGCTGATCGCCATGCTGTACCAGAGCACGCACGACGCGGTGCAGTCCTGCCAGGACCACGTGGCCATCGTCGAGGCGCTGGAGCGCGGCGACGTGGCCCAGGCCGAGCGCCTGATGGAAGAACACATCGGCCAGGTGCAGGCCGCGCTGCGCCTGGCGCCGGTCGACGACCCGCTGGCCGACCTGCGGCTGGCGCTCGCCCCGGTCAAACCCAACACCCCGGTGTCGCCTTCCAAACCCCCACCCCCTGAAACCTACCTAGGAGCCCTGCTGTGAAACTCAACAAACGCCTCTTCATCGCTTCCACCCTGGCCATGGCCGCGCTGGCCGCCAGCGGGACCGCACAAGCGCAAGCCGCGCTGGACAACGTGATGAAGTCCAAAACCATCAAGATCGCGGTGCCGACCGACTTCCCGCCCTACGGCTTCGTCGGCACCGACCTGCAGCCCCAGGGCCTGGACGTGGACATGGCGCGCTACATCGCCACCAAGCTGGGCGCCAAGGTCGAGCTGGTGCCGGTGACCAGCGCTAACCGCATCCCCTACCTGCAGACGCAGAAGGCCGACCTGGTGATCTCCACCCTGGGCAAGAACCCCGAGCGCGAGAAAGTGATCGACTTCACCATCGCCTACTCGCCTTTCTTCCAGGCGGTGTTCGCGGCCAAATCGCTGCCGGTCACATCGTTCGCCGATCTGGCGGGCAAGTCGGTCGGCGTCACGCGTGGCGCCATTGAAGACCAGGAGCTGAGCAAGGTGGCACCGGCCACGGCCGACATCAAGCGCTTTGAAGACAACAACGCCACCGTCTCGGCCTTTGTCTCGGGCCAGGTGCAGGCCATCGCCACCGGCGCTTCGGTGGCGGGCAACATGATGGCGCGCAACCCGCAGCTGAACACCGAATACAAGCTGCTGCTCAAGGACAGCCCGAACTTCATCGGCGTGGCCAAGGGCGAAGACGCGCTGCGCACCAAGGTCAACGAAATCATCCTCGCGGCCAAGAAGAGCGGCGACATCGACACCATGGCAAAGAAGTGGCTGGGTCGTCCGGCAGGCACCCTCCCTGAATAAGCCGGACTGACGAACACGAAGGACGGGCGCCATGCGCATCGAACTCGACTTCCTGGCTGTGCTGGCGCAGTGGCCGCTGCTGCTGCAAGGCGTGGCCTGGACGCTGGGCCTGACGGCCATCTCGGCCGTGCTGGGCGTGGCCCTGGGCATCGCCTGCGCATGGGCGCGCAGCCACGGGCCGGGCTGGCTGCGCTGGGTGGTGGGCGCGTATGTGGAACTGATCCGCAACACGCCCTTCATCGTGCAGCTGTTCTTTGTGTTCTTCGGCCTGCCCGCAGCGGGCGTGAAGCTCACACCCGAAATCGCTTCGGTGATCGCGATGGTGATCAACCTCGGCGCGTACGCCGCCGAGATCGTGCGCGCCGGCATCGAGGCCACGCCCAAAGGCCAGTTCGAAGCCGCGGCCAGCCTGGCGCTGAACCGGGCACAGACCTTCATCCACGTCGTGTTGCCGCCCGCGCTGCGCAAGGTGTGGCCCGCACTCACCAGCCAGATCATCATCGTGATGCTGGGCTCGGCGGTGTGCGGCCAGATCGCCACCGAAGAAC
>JALOSH010000022.1 GCA_025458545.1 Hydrogenophaga sp. | reverse complement strand
CGGCGGCGTGCTCTACGTGCTGGCCGACGCCGACACCCGCATCGCCAGCGGCGAAGGCATTCACGTGATCCGCATGCCCGAGCACTACGGCGCCCTGAGTCCGCTGCTGCACGTGGTGCCGCTGCAGCTGCTGGCGTACCACACGGCCCTGGCCAAAGGAACGGATGTGGACAAACCCCGCAATCTGGCGAAGTCGGTGACCGTCGAATGACGGTCACCGACTTCGGGCGCGGAGCGCCAGCGCCGCAGGCGCACCAGATGGCGGGGTTTGGTGGACGCTCACTTTGCGCAGCAAAGTTATGCGGTTACACAATCCACTTGGCCATGGTGACCGTCGAATGACGGTCACCGGCTTCGGGCGCGGAGCGCCAGCGCCGCAGGCGCACCCGATGGCGGGGTTTGGTGGACGCTCACTTGGCGCAGCAAAGTTATGCGGCCACACAAACCGCTTGGGCGTGGTGACCGTCGAATGACGGGCACGCTCGGCATCGATTTCGGCACCTCCAATTCAGCGGTCTCCTGGGCTGCTGACGGCGGCGTGTCGCGCCTGATCCCGCTCGAAGGCGATGCGCTGTCCATGCCCACGGCTGTGTTCTTCAACGCCGAAGACCGCCGCACGCATTTCGGCCGGGACGCGGTGGCGCAGTACCTCGCGGGCACCGAAGGCCGCCTGATGCGTTCGCTCAAGAGCCTGCTGGGCAGCCCGCTGCTGCTGGAGAAGACCGAAGTCAACCACCAACAGATCAGCTACCAGGAGATCATTGGCACCTTCCTGGCTGAGCTGCGCGAGCGCGCGACGGAGGCGGTGGGTGTGGCACCCACGCGCGTGGTGATGGGGCGGCCGGTGCACTTTGTCGATGACGACCCCGAACGCGATGCGATGGCACAACGCTCGCTGCTGGAGGCGGCGCAGGCGGTGGGCTTCGAGCAGGTGTCGTTCCAGCTGGAGCCGATCGCGGCCGCGCTGGACCACGAGCGCCGCCTCACACGCGAGAGCCTGTTGCTGGTGGTGGACCTGGGTGGCGGCACGTCGGACTTCACCGTGGTGCGCCTGGGGCCCGGGCGCATGGCACAGGCCGACCGAATTGGCGATGTGCTGGCCACCAGTGGCGTTCACATCGGCGGAACCGACTATGACCAGAAGCTCAGTCTGGAACAGGTGATGCCCCTGCTGGGTTACCGCCACCTCGGGCCGCAGCAGCGCGAGGTGCCGAGCCGGGTGTTCTTTGACCTCGCCACCTGGCACCTGATCCACTGGCAGTACCTGCCGCGGGCCATCAGCCAGGCGCAGGCGATGCGGGTGAACTACAGCGACCAGCGCCTGCATGCGCGGCTGATGGCGGTGCTGCACCAGCGCCATGGCCACCACATGGCCCATGCGGTGGAGCAGGCCAAGATCGCATGTTCCCACGCCGGCGCCGACACCGCCATCGATCTCGCTTTCGTCGAGCCCGGTCTGGCGGCCGCCATGAGCACCGCCGACCTGCAAGGCCACCTCGCCGCCTTGCTGGCACGCACCGTGGCCTGCGCGCGCGAATGCGTGCGGCGCGCAGGTCTTCGCGATGGCGCGCTCGATGACATTTACCTCACGGGGGGGTCGTCTGCGTTGCGCCCCTTCCAGCGCGCCTTGCAGGCCGAGTTTCCTGGCGTGCCGATGGTCGAAGGAGACCTGTTTGGCGGCGTGGCCTCCGGGCTGGCCTACAGCCGGGGCTGAACCGCCGCGTGGCAGCTGCGTCCATGCCGCGTGCGGCCAGCCGCTGGCGTTGGATCGAAAACAGCACCATCCCGGACCTTTTTTCGGCCACACAAGGCCGTCAATACCGCCTACGATGCAGGTGTCTTTTGTCCGCAGGCGTGGCCGCAAAGGCGGCCACGTGTCGCGATCCAAACGCTTGTTCCGGCAGAAACACACACAAGGAGAGGCGCGATGCTGAAGATCCTGATACCGGTCGATGGCTCCGAGCGATCGCTGGACGCCGTGCGCCACGCGCTGCAGCTCACCGGTGCCGGCCTGAAGGCGCGCTTTGTGGTGGCCAACGTGCAGTCGCCTGCCAACCTGTACGAACTGGTGGTGGCGCACGATCCCCAGGTGTTGCAGCAGGTGAGCGAGGCCGCTGGCCGCGACCTGGTGCGCCCTGCGGTGCAGTTGTTGCAGGCCGCTGGCCTGCAGGTGGAGCAGGACGTGGCCACCGGCGACCCGGCGCAGACGCTGGTGGAGATTCTGGAGCGTCACGCCTGCGGGGCGGTGATCCTGAGCGCCCACGGCGGCAGCGGCGACCACACACAGCTCGGTTCGGTGGCCCACGAACTGGTGCAGATCGCGCCGGTGCCGGTGACGGTGGTGCGCACGCAGGGCCCCGGCGACGACTGAAGCGCCGCGCTGGGCGGCTGGCGGCGGACACGCGGTGCGTGTGCCGCCGTTTTTTGTCTGCGGTGTTCTCTCGTTCAAGATTCGCGAGAGTCATTACGTTTAGAGAAACGTATTTACCCATGGTGAATTTTGCGCTACAGTGCGTTCCAGACCGACACCTGCGGAGACCAGGCCCATGGCCACTTACCACTACCCGAAGTTCGACTACCGTGCGCCCACCGATCTGATGACCGGCGCGCCGCAGCGCCGGCCGCTGGTGGTCATCGGTGCCGGTCCGATCGGTCTGGCGGCGGCCATCGACGCGCGCCTGCAGGGCCTGGAGGTGTTGTTGTTCGACGAAGAAGACAGCGTGTCCTTCGGTTCGCGCGCGGTCTGCTACGCCAAGCGTTCGCTCGAAATCCTGGACCGCCTGGGCGTGGGCGACACGGTGGTCGACAAGGGCGTGTGCTGGAACGTGGGCCGCACCTTCATGAAAGAAGAAGAGGTCTACCGCTTCAACCTGGTGCCTGACGCCGGCCACAAGCGCCCCGGCATGATCAACCTGCAGCAGTACCACCTGGAAGAGGCGCTGGTGCGCCGTGCAGAAGCGCTCGGCGCCGACCTGCGCTGGAACCACAAGGTGACGGCTGTGGTGCCGCTGGACGACGGTGCACGTGTGAGCGTGGAAACGCCGGACGGTGCGTTTGACATCGAGGCCGACTGGCTGATCGTTGCCGATGGCGCGCGCTCCAACGTGCGGCGGCAGCTCGGCCTGGACATCGAAGGCCATGTGTTCAAGGACCGTTTCCTGATCGCCGACGTGGTCATGAAGGCCGACTACGCACAAGCAGAGCGACAACGTCTGGCGCATCGACTTCCAGCTCGGCTGGGACGCCGACCCGGAAGAAGAGAAGAAGCCCGAGAAGATCATCCCGCGCGTGAAGGCCATGCTGGGCGACGAGCGGGAGTTCAGCCTGGAGTGGGCCAGCATCTACACCTTTCAGTGTCGGCGCATGAAGAACTTCCGCCATGGCCGCCTGCTGTTTGTCGGCGATGCGGCGCACCAGGTGTCGCCGTTCGGCGCGCGTGGCGCGAACTCCGGGTTTCAGGACACCGACGACCTGCTGTGGAAGCTGGCGCTGGTGATCAAGGGCCTGGCGCCCGAGCGCCTGCTCGACAGCTACGATGCCGACCGCGGCTACGCGGCCGACGAAAACATCCGCAACTCCACGCGCTCGACCGACTTCATCACGCCCAAGAGTGTGGTCAGCAAGCTGTTCCGCAACGCCGCGCTGGAACTGGCGCGCACGCAACCTTTTGCCCGCAAGCTGGTGAATTCCGGCCGCCTGTCGGTCCCCGCCTTCCTGGTGGAGTCGGCACTGAACACCCCCGATGTCGACGCCTTCGAAGGCAACATGGTGCCGGGCGCCCCGCTGGACGACGCGCCGGTGCGGGTGGCCGGGCGCGACGCCTGGTTGCTCGACCGGCTGGGCAACCGGTTTGTGCTGCTGGCGTTCGCCGACAGCGTGGAGCAGACCGATCCGCTGCTGCGCGCCCAGGCCAGCGCGCTGGCGGGTGCTGCCATTCCGGTGCAGGTGGTGCTGGTGACCGCGCAGGCCGGTGAGCTGCCCGGGCTGACGGTGCTGCACGACCGCGACGGCTTGCTGGCCCGGCGCCTGGACGCGCGCCCCGGCACCTGCACGCTGATCCGCCCCGACCAGCATGTGGCCGCGCGCTGGCGCCGCTTCGATCCGAACGCCGTGCGCGCCGCCCTGGCCCGCGCCACCGGCCAGACGATCCCAGAAACCACGGCCGAAGCCGTGATGGCCTGAAGCCCGAGGAACCCGACATGCCACTGCAACTCCAACCCAACCTGGCCGAACCCGGTCAGCGCTACTTCCGCGACTTCACGCCCGGCGATGACTTCTACGAGGCGCTGATCGAGACCCACCGCGATCTGACGGACGAGCAAAGCCAACTGCTCAACGCCAAGCTGATCCTGCTTCTGGCCAACCAGGTGGGCGATATCGCCACCTTGCGGCAAGCCCTGGCCACCGCCCGCGAAAACATTCGATGACCCCCCTGCGCCGCTTCGCGTCTTCCCCCCTTGGAGGGGGGACCACACCAGTCGCCCGGCAAAGCCGGTTCCCCGGTGTGTGCCGGGTGGCGCCTCTTCCTTTTCACTCCAAGGAGACTGTTCCATGAGCATCCGCAAGATCCATCACGTCGCCTACCGCTGCAAGGACGCCAAACAGACCGTCGAGTGGTACCGGAAACACCTGAACATGGACTTCGTGCTGGCCATCGCCGAGGACGCCGTGCCCTCGACCAAGGCGCCCGATCCCTACATGCACATCTTTCTGGACGCCGGTGGCGGCAATGTGCTGGCCTTCTTTGAGTTGCCCAACTCGCCCGCCATGGGCCGTGACCCGAACACCCCCGAATGGGTGCAACACATCGCCCTGGAAGTGGACACGGTGGACGAGCTGGAGACCACCAAGGCGCGTCTGGAAGCCGAGGGCATTGAGGTGATCGGCCCGACCGACCACACCCTGTTCAAGTCCATCTATTTCTTCGATCCCAATGGCCACCGCCTGGAACTGGCCGCCAACACCGCCACGCCCGACATGCTGAAGAAGCTCGACGAGGTGAAGTGGGACATGATCAACGAATGGGCCCAGACCCGGCGTGCGCCCAAGCACGCGGCCTGGATGCACGAAAAAGCGTTCACGGAGTGAATGGACCCACCCCCATCGCTGGCGCACTCCGTGTCGCCAGCTCCGCCCCTCAAGGGGCAACGCGAGTGGTCTGGCAGAGCCAGTTCCACCGCGTTCTGGGTTTTGGCTGTTCGCGCCGGAAGCATTGGTGGTTTGCCTAGCCCATGTCACGTCTTCCGTTCGTCGGAAAAGGGGGGTGAAAAGGGCTCAAGTTCGGGTTTGGTGCGTCGAAAACCTGGGGGACCACCGGGAATGTCTTCAGCCGGTGTCACCTTTTCAGAGGTTTGCCATGTTGAACATTTCATCCACTCAGCCGGTCATCTGGCCCGTTGCGCCCGCTTCGGGCACGCCTGCGGTGTCTTCCGTCACCGCGGTCATGCCGGTGCAGTCGTCGGCGCGCGATGCCCAGGCGGGTCTGAACCAGGGCCGCGAACAACCCGTGCCGGCCTCCCTGCGCCGGGGTGGCGCCAACACGGCCGAGGCCCGTCAGGAAGCCAATATGCCCGAGGCGGCGCCGTTGCTGCCGCGCGAGTCGCCCGACTCGCCCGACGGCCAGCCCTCGCCCGAAGCGCTCGAAGCCCAGGCCAAGGCCGAGGCGCAGGCGGAAGAGAAAGCCTTGAAGCGTCAGTTGCAGGATGTGCTGTCCGACGTCTGGAAAGCCAGTGCTGCGGTGGTGGACGTGGTGCTCGGCCGCGAAGCCGCCTCGGCACAAGCGGTCGGCGCTGAAGACAGCACCCGCTCGACCGCGGTGCAGGCCGCCAGCCTGGCGGTCGCCTTGCCGGTGGCCGGGAACCCGGCTGCGAACGACGCGGTGCTCGACCAGGCCGTGGCGCGGCTTCCCCAGGATGTGATGGCCTACGATGCCCAGGGCAACAGCAGCTGGGCACCCCTGGAAGCGGGCAGCCTGCTCAGCCGCAGGGTCTGATCCTTTCCCTTCGCCGGGTCCGACGATCCGTCAGAAAACAAAGAAGCCGGGCAGTGCCCGGCTTCTTTTTGCCCGCTGGGGGCCATGCCATCCCGCGCAAGGTTTTGCGCTCAGGCCTCCACCTTCGGGGTCAGCAAGCGCAGAGACTTCTGGGTTTGTTCTGCATCGCGCCGCAACTGGGCGCCCAGGCTGGTGTGCATCGGCAGGTCCGGCTGGGTGGCCCGCTGTTCCAGTTGCGCGGAGCTGTTCACCAGCGCCCGGAAGCCCATCAGCATGGCCGCACCCTTGAGCTTGTGAGCGTTGTAGCCCATCGCTTCGCGGTCACCGTCGGCGATCGCCTGCAGCAGCACGTGGACCGATCCCTCCGGGGGCTCGAAGACCGCATTGAGCAGCTCTTCGAGCGAGTCCTCCGGCATCATCGACACGATTTCGGCGTAGGCCTCGGTGTCGATCAGGTCCGACCGTTGGTCGTTCAGTTCGGGCAGGCGAACCGGCATTTCGTAGGCCGACAGCGGCGAACCACCCGATGTGCGCAGCATCATGCTCAGCGTGGTGTGGACCGGCTCTTCCAGCAGGCCGCAGCGGGCCAGCGCGCCTTGCAGGTCTTGTGCTTGCAGCGGTTTGCTGGTGAATTCGTTCACACCCACTTCCAGCGCGCGCTTGCGGGTGTCGTTCACCACATCGGCCGTGACGAGGATCACCTTGATCTGAGCAGCGGGTCCGTCGAGCTGGCGGATCGCCTCGGTGGTGGCCAAACCGTCGAGCACCGGCATGTGGTAGTCCAGCAGCACGACGTCGAAGGCCTGCTGCGACAGCAGCTGCAGCGCCTCCTGTCCGTTTTCGCAGAACACCGCTTCGTGGCCCATTTTTTCCAGCAGGATGGCCATGTACTTCAGGTTGATCGGGTGGTCTTCGGCCACCAGCACCCGCAAGCGCCGCCCGCTCTCGTCGCTCGCGGCGGGCAGCATTTCGGCGGCAGGCGCCTGCACCACCGGCAACTGCAGCGTCACGCTGAACACCGAGCCCACGCCGGGCTGGCTGGTGACGCGGATGTCGCCACCCATCATGCGCGCGAGGTTGCGGGAAATCTCCAGACCCAGGCCGGTGCCACCGATGCGGCGGCGCAGCGAGTTGTCGGCCTGGTAGAAGCGGGTGAACAGGCGCTGAACGGTTTCCGCGTCCATGCCGACGCCGGTGTCTCGCACCGTCAGCAGCAGCCCCGACTTTCCGTCGGGCGCGTTGGACAGTTCCACCATCACGCTGCCCGATGGCGTGAACTTGATGGCGTTGTTGATCAGGTTGAACAGGATCTGGCGCACCCGGGTGGCGTCGGCCATCACCCACTCCGGCAGATCGGCTGCGGGGTAGAAGTTCAGGTCCAGGCCCTTGTCGCGGGCCGCCACCTGCATCAGGCCGTCCACCTCTTGCACCACGCTGCGCAGGTTGGTGGGTGCGATCGACAGCTTGAGCGTGCCGGACTCCATGGTCGACACGTCCAGGATGTCGTTGAGCACGCCCAGCAGGTGCAGCGCCGAATCGCGCGCGGTGCCCAGGTAGTCGCGCTGGTGGCTGGACAGCGAGGCGTCGTCCAGCAGGTTGAGCATGCCCAGCAGGCCCTGGAACGGCGTGCGGATCTCGTGGCTCATGTTGGCCAGGAAGATGCTCTTGCCGTGGTTGGCGGCTTCGGCCTGGTCGCGGGCTTCGGTGAGTTCGCGGCTGAGGGCTTGAAGCTTGGCGTATTGGCGCTGCTGCTTGCGGATGTGCCGCACCAGCAGGGCCACGAACAGCAGCATCACCACACCCTGCACCGCGGCCAGGGTGCTGACCACACGGCTCTGATCGCGGATCTGGGTGTTGCGTTCGTCCACGAACTGGGCCACCGCACGGTTGGCGTCCCGGGTGAGTTCGGTCAGCAAAGGCGACAACACCTCGATCTGGCTGTCCAGCACCTTCAGCGACACCTTTTGCTGGAGCAGTGCTTCGGGTTCGGCAAACAGGGGGTCGGCGGTCTCGGTGAACAGCTTCAGCTGCTTGTAGGCCGCGTTATAACTGGGCGAGTTCTCCAGCAGATCGCGCCGTGGAATTTTGGTCAACAGGTTGATGCGGCTGAGGAACACCTCGTAGCGTTCGAGCAGCGCCCACGGGTCGACCACCTCCGGGTTCAGCTGGGCCTCGTGCAGCACCTGGTCGAGGCGGGAGAGTTCGCGCTCCAGCTGGTAGGCCTGCCACATGATGGAGTCCACCTGGTTGGTGGACATGTCGTCGAGCACCTGTACCTGGCGCCATTGCACCCAGCCCAGCGGTGTGAGCGCCAGGGTCAGCAGCAAGGTGATGGCCACCGCCCAGTGGCGGCGGTCCCATCGGGCCAGGTTCGGTAGGGACAACATCACTGAATTTCCAGGGCCTTGAGTTGCCAGATCGAACGCTCGTAGTAGGTCGAGCTGCGCAGCTCGGCGGCGCTGTCAAACGGGTACACCACGAACAGCGGACCCTTTTCACGCACCGGCATCGGCTTGTCGTCCAGCAAGCGGGCCACGATGACCTTGTGCTTGGTGTCGGCCACCGGAATGCTGATCTTGTAGTCGTTGATGGCGATCGCGCTGACCGTGGTGCCGCTGGCCTTGACGGCGGCCAGCACATCGCTCAGCAGCGGCCCGGTGAACTTGACCGGCTTGTCGTACCAGGGCGTGCGGGTGGTGAAGCTGTGCTGCGGCAGGGCTTCGAGCATCTTCATGTCAAAGCGCGCGTTCTCGCCCGCGTTCTTCACACCGATCTTGCCGGAGATGGTGAGGATGGGGCGCTCCTTGGGCGCATCGAGCGCGAGGGCGGGTTGTGATCCGAGGACCAGGCTGCCCAGCAGGGCGCCCAGAAGCAGGAGGCGGGATGTCATGTTGTTCAACTCCATGGTGGAAGGGTGGCAAAGGAACGCTCAGATGCGGTGGCGCACCAGCGCCGGGTTGCTGGCCAGGCGGTTGAGCACGGCCGGGGTGATCTGGTAGAGAGGCAGGATTTCGTGCGCCGCGCCCGATTGAATGGCCATGCGCGGCATGCCGAAGACCACGCAGCTGGCTTCGTCCTGCACATAGTTGTAGCTGCCGGCGTCCTTCATCTCGCGCATGGCCAGGGCACCGTCGGCCCCCATGCCGGTGAGCATGATGCCGATCGCGTTCGGCCCCAGCACGCGCGCGGCCGACTTGAACAGCACCTCGACCGACGGGCGGTGCCGGTTCACCGGCTCGGTGTCTTCGACCACGGCCACATAGTTGGAACCGCTGCGGTCGATGCGCAGGTGGTGACCACCGGGCGCAATGTAGGCATGGCCGGGCAGGATGCGCTGCCCATTGCGCGCTTCCTCCACATTGATGCGACAGAGTGTGTTGAGGCGCGCGGCAAAACTGGTGGTGAAGCCCGGCGGCATGTGCTGGGTGATGACGATGGCCGGCGCGTCGGCCGGCATCGGCACCAGCACCTCGCGGATCGCTTCGGTACCGCCGGTGGAGGCGCCGATGCAAATGACTTTTTCGGTCGACAGGCGAGGCAGCGGTGCACGCACCGGTTCGGCGGTCGCACCGGCCAGCGCAGCGCCGGGTGCAGCGGAGGGGGCGGCACTGATGCGCCTGACGTGCGCACCCGCGGCGACACGGATCTTGTCGACGATGTCGCTGGCGAGTTCGTTCAGGCCGCTGCTGACACCGATGCGCGGTTTGGCCACGTAGTCGACCGCGCCCATCTCCAGCGCGCGCAGGGTGATCTCGGCGCCCTGTTCGGTCAGTGTGGACACCATCACCACCGGCATCGGCCGCAGGCGCATCAGGCGCGACAGGAATTCCAGCCCGTCCATGCGCGGCATTTCCACGTCGAGCGTGATCACGTCGGGGTTGAGTTCACGGATCATTTCGCGCGCCACCAGCGGATCGGCGGCGGCGCCGATGCACTGCATGTCGCTCTGGCGGTTGATGATCTCGGTGAGCAGGCTGCGCACCAGCGCCGAGTCGTCCACCACCACCACCTTGATTTTGCTGGCCATCTTGTTGTCCTCCTTGATCGGTGGCGTTCAGAACAGGTCGACCGATCCACCGGCGGTGACCTTCGCGACCACCGAGGCGCTTCCTTTGCGCTCCTGGGTTTCCAGCGTCTCCGGGTGCGAATGGGCGAGCCGTTTGCACATGGCCTTGCCGGTGGCGGGGAAATAGCAAACCTTGCGCGGGTGGATGTCGAGCACATCTTTGGAAATCACCGCGATGCGTTCGGTCTGCAGGTAGTCCAGCACGAACTGCGTGTTGCGCTCGCCCACGTTCATGGTGGTGAAGGTGTGCATCACCTGGCCACCACCGAACACCTTGGCCTGCATGAACTCGCGCCGGGCGCCGAGCTTCATCATCTCGTTGATCAGCAGTTCCATGGCGTAGGAACCGTA
Organism: Hydrogenophaga sp.; assembly: GCA_025458545.1. The sequence continues at coordinate 18,321 of JALOSH010000022.1, read as the reverse complement.
GCGGCCCGAGGTGTCGCCGCCGCCATCGGGCAGCATGAAGTGGTTCATGCCGCCAACCCGGACCTTGGGGTCCCAGATGCAGGCGGCGATGCACGAGCCCAGCACCGTCATGATCACCATGTCTTCGGTGGTCACGTAGTACTCGCCCGGCAGGATCTTGACGGCGTCGGTGTTGAAGTGGTGGTCCCGGTAGAAGAACGAGGCTTCGCCGGGTTTGGCAACCCGTGCTTTGAGCGTTTCGAGTCGGGAGCTGCTGCGTGTCAAGCCTGCGGCGCGCTGCGGCGTCGATGGTGTGGTGTTAAACGCGTTCATAGACCGTCTTTCCGCGCAACGCAAAAAGACTGCGAGCGTCGCTGAAGTTTTCGGCATGGCCGACGAACAGCATGCCGCCCGGTTTCATGACCCGGTGGATGCGCTCCAGCACCTGGCGCTGTGTGGGGGCGTCGAAGTAAATCATCACGTTGCGGCAGAACACCACGTCGAACGCTTCGCGGAACGGCAGTTCCTGAATCAGGTTCACACCGAGGAATTCCATGTGTTTCTGCAGCTCGGGTTTGACCCGCATGAAGCCCGCGTTGGCACCCTTGCCGCGCATGAAGAAGCGCTGCAGGCGTTCGGCGCTCAGACCTTTGACGCCATCGGCCTTGTAGACGCCACGCGCCGCCGTGGCCAGCACCTTGGTGTCGATGTCGCTGTTGACCAGGCTGAAGTTGCCGCTGGTGCCCAGCGCTTCGGTGGCCGTCATGGCGATGGAGTACGGTTCTTCGCCGGTGGACGCGGCCGAGCACCAGATGCGCCAGTTGTGCGTCCGCTTGGCGGCCAGCAGTTCGTGCAGCACGCCAAAGTGGTGCTGCTCCCGGAAAAACGCGGTCAGGTTGGTGGTCAGGGCGTTGATGAACTCCTGCCACTCCGGGCCGTCGTGCTGTTCCAGCCAGTCGAGGTAGGACTTGAAGCTGCTGTGACCGGTGTCGCGCAGACGGCGCGAGACCCGGCTGTACACCATCGCGTGTTTGCCCTCGTGCAGGCTGATACCGGCTTTCTTGTAGATCAGCGCCTTGATGCGGGCGAAGTCGGCGTCGGACCAGAGGAACTCGCGTCCCTGGGTCAGCGGACCGTCTTCGGCCGCGGCGAACGCCGTGCCAGAACCGGTTTTGCCGGGCTGCTGGCGCGGCGCTCGGGTGGTGGTGGGTGTGAGCATCAATGCCTCGAGCGTCGCACCAGGACCGAAGTGTCCAGGATCAGCGCGACCTTGCCGTCGCCCAGGATGGTGGCGCCCGAAACGTTGGGCACCTTGCGGTAGTTGCTCTCCAGGTTCTTGATCACCACCTGTTGCTGGCCGAGCAGTTCGTCCACCATCAGAGCGACGCGGGAACCGTCGGACTCCACCACCACCATGATCGGGCTGGTGGGGTTGAATTCGAAGCGCGGCACCTGGAACACCCGTTCGAGTTCGATGACGGGCATGTATTCGTCGCGCACTTTCACCAACTGGGCGCCCTGTGCCACGGTGTTGATGTCGCTCGGCTTGATCTGGAACGACTCGATCACGCTGGACAGCGGCAGGATGTAGACCTCGTCGCTCACGCGCACGGTCATGCCGTCCATGATGGCCAGCGTGAGCGGCAGGCGCACCTTGACGCTCATGCCGTAGCCTTCGGCGGAATCGATTTCCACCGTGCCACCGAGCGAGGCGATGTTCTTCTTCACCACGTCCATGCCGACGCCGCGGCCCGACACATCGGTCACCACCTCGGCGGTGGAGAATCCGGGCGCCATGATCAGGTTCCACACCTCGGTGTCGCTCATGGAGTCGGGCGCGTCCATGCCCTTCTCGCGCGCTTTCTTGAGCAGCTTCTCGCGCGAGAGGCCTTTGCCGTCGTCGCGCACCTCGATCAGGATGCTGCCGCCCTGGTGGCTGGCCGAGAGCGTGATGGTGCCGCTCTCGCTCTTGCCCTTGGCGATGCGTTCCTCGGGCAGCTCCAGCCCGTGGTCGCAGCTGTTGCGGATCAGGTGGGTCAAGGGATCGGTGATCTTTTCGATCAGGCCCTTGTCCAGCTCGGTGGATTCGCCGTGGGTGATCAGGTCCACTTTCTTGCCCAGCTTGGCGGCCAGGTCGCGCAGCATGCGCGGGAAGCGGTTGAACACCACCGACATCGGGATCATGCGGATCGACATCACCGCCTCCTGCAGGTCGCGGGTGTTGCGGTCGAGGTCGGCCAGGCCGGCGAGCAAAGGCTGGTTGGCGGCGCTGTCGAGTTCGCGGCTTTTCTGTGCCAGCATGGCCTGGGTGATGACCAGTTCGCCCACCAGGTTGATCAGCTGGTCGACCTTGCTCACCGACACGCGCAGGGTGCTTGATTCGAGCGAAGCCTGGCCCGTCGCAGCCGCCTTGGTGGCCACGGCGGCCTTGGGCGCCAGCGCGACCGGGGCCGGTGCTGCGGGCTCGGCCAGGATCGTCGTCGGCGCGGGTGTCGGCGCCGCCTCGGCCACCGGCAGGCCGGGAGCGTCGTCGAAGAAGCCGAAGTCCTTGCCTTCGGTGGCCAGGGGTTTGGCGGGCGCCGCCACGGCCTGGGGGGTGGAGTTGTCGGTGATGCGGATCTGTTCCTTGCTCACATGAAAGGTGAACAGGTCCATCAGGTCGCTGTCGCTGGAACTGGTGTGGACGCGGTAGACGCGCTTGTCGTCCTGATCGCAGGGCAGGGCTTCGATGCTGCCCAGGCCGGCGATGTCGCGGAACAGTTCAGCAATGCTGTCGGCCTGCGACAGCTGCTCCAGCGGTCCGATGTGGATCTCGAGTTCGCGCTGCCCCGCTGGCAGGCTGACGGGCGCGGGCGATGCGCTCACCGGAGCGGGAGCCGGAGCGGGCGCGGGGGCGGCTGTTGCAGGCGCTGGCGCGGTGGCCGGCGCCACGGGCGCTGCTGGTTCACCGTGGGCCAGAGCGCTGATGCGCTTCACCAGCGCGTGGGTGGCGGGAGGCGCCACGTCCTTGCCCGAATGGCGGGCCAGCAGCAGTTTGAGCGCGTCCGAGGATTCGAGCAGCACGTCCACCATGGGCGGTGTGGGCTGCAACTCGTGGCGGCGCAGCTTGTCCAGCAGCGACTCCATCTGGTGCGTCAGTTCGGCCACATCGGCAAAGCCAAAGGTGGCCGCGCCACCCTTGATGGAATGGGCGCAGCGGAAGATCGCGTTGAGCTCTTCGTCGTCGGCGTTCTCGACGTCCAGTGACAGCAGCATCTGCTCCATCTGGTCGAGGTTCTCACCGGCTTCTTCAAAGAAGATCTGGTAGAACTGGGTCAGGTCGAAGTTGCCGCCGCCAGCGCTCTCTTGGGTCATTTCTGACATGGGGTGTCTCCTTGCGGATCGAGGGCCGCAAGCTCAGCGGATGACTTTCTGAATGACTTCGATCAGACGACCCGGATCGAACGGTTTGACCAGCCAGCCGGTGGCGCCCGCCGCGCGGCCAGCCTGTTTCATCTGGTCGCTGGACTCGGTGGTCAGGATCAGGATCGGGGTGGTCTTGAATTTGGGGCTGTCGCGCAGCTTCTTGGTCAGGCCCAGGCCGTCCAGGCGCGGCATGTTCTGGTCGGTCAGCACCAGATCGATCGCGTGGGTCTGCGCCTTCTCATAGGCGTCCTGGCCATCGACCGCTTCCACGACGTGGAAACCGGCCCCGGTCAGGGTGAAAGCGACCATTTTTCGCATGGAAGCCGAGTCGTCAACGGCAAGAATCGATTGCATGAGGTGCTCCGTGGTTCGATCAGGTATCGGCAAATGAGGGATGCGCTTTAGAACAGGTCGATGGAGCCGGCATCCATCTCGTTCTGGGTCACAGGGCTGGGCCGGTCGGGTGTCGGGTCGATGCACAGCGGCACTTCGTCGTCCTCGGGCTCCATGGATTCTTCGGCCAGCTTCCAGGCGCAGCCCTGCAGCACCTTGCCGGTGTGCACGATCAGCTGCGTGGCCATGTCGTGAAACTGCAGTTCGGTCACCGCCTGGTGCAGGCTCTGGCGGATGCTGGCGATGTCGGGGTTGTCGTTGACCGACAGGTGCGCCAGCGCCTGGTTGGCGGTGGAAAAGCGCTCCATCAGGTTGCCGGTGGCGTGGTCCAGCAGGCCTTCGAGGCGCTGCAGATCGGTCATGGCCATGAGCAGCGCGTCCTGGATGTCGGCCACCATGCCCAATGGCAGGGAGACGGACGGCTGCGCGGTCAGCGCCATGGTGGAATCCATGGTGTGGGAAGCGGTGTGGCTTTGCATGGGCGGGTCTCTGAGCCGGTTGTTGGCGTTCGGGCAGTACAATTTTCACGAACCGTGTCAGCCTGTATCGGCAGATCACAGGCGAAATTCAGCACCATTTCTCCGCCTTGGAACGTCGGCGCCCAAACCCTTCATCCACCCCTGTGCGGCATGCCTGACACCCCCTCCCGTGCACCGGTGCGCATCCTCCACCTGGAAGATTCCCGGGTCGACCACGCCCTGGTGAAGTTCGCCCTGCAGCGCAGCCAGATGGCCTGCGAACTGACGCTGGTCGACACCCTGGACGATTTCCGGCGCGAGCTGAACACCCGCAGCCACGCGTTTGTGTTGGCCGACTACCACCTGCCCGGCTTCACCGGGCTGGACGCCTGGGACGTGTTGAACGCCAGTGGCATCGATCTGCCGTTTGTCATCCTCTCCGGCGCGATCGGGGAAACCGCCGCCGTGGACGCCATGCACCGCGGCGTGAGTGACTACTTGCTCAAAGACAGCATGAACCGCCTGGCGCACGTGATCCAGCGCGCGCTCGAGGTGCACGAAACCCGGCGCGCCAAACGTGCGGCCGACATCGAGCTGGCCCAGTCGCGCCAGCGCCTGGCCGAGCTCGCCGAACACCTGCAGACCAGCATCGAGCAGGAGCGCGCCGACATTGCGCGTGAAATCCACGACGACATCGGCGGCGCGCTGGCGGCGGTGAAGCTCGACCTGGCCTGGGTGGCGCGCCGCGAGCACGACCCCGAGACCCGTCACCACCTCGACACCGCCCTGGAAATGCTGCAGCACGCGCTGGGCGCCAGCCAGCGCATCATGTTGAACCTGCGCCCGCCCATCCTCGACCAGGGCCTGGTGGCCGCGGTCCAGTGGCTGGCCAGCAGTTTCGAAAAACGCACCGGCTTGCCGGTGCTGGTGCGCCGTTCGGCCGAGTTCATCGAAGTCCCGCGCGATGTGCAGCTGGTGGCCTACCGCTGCGCCCAGGAGGCGCTGACCAACATCGCCAAACACGCCAAGGCCAGCGCGGTCGACATCGACCTCAGCGACCGAGAAGCCGTGCTGACCCTGGAGGTGAACGACAACGGCCAAGGCCTGGGCGCCGACGCCTTGCGCAAGGCCAAATCGTTCGGTCTGCTCGGCCTCAAGGAGCGCGCTCAAAAGGTGGACGGTTGGCTCGACGTCAGCTCATCGCCCAGAGGGACTTCGGTCATCCTCTCGGTGCCGCTGGGCGGTGGCGAGGGCGAACGCCGTGGTGAAGGTGACGGCGGTGGTGTGAACAACAGGGGAACAGGCAGCGATGATCAAAGTGATTTTGTGTGACGACCACGCCATGGTGCGCCGCGGCATCCGCGACACCATCTCCGAGGCGGTGGACATCCAGGTGGTGGGCGAAGCCGCCAGCTACCCCGAGCTGCGCGAGCAGCTGCGCAAGACACTGTGCGACGTGCTGGTGCTCGACCTCAACATGCCCGGGCGCGGCGGGCTGGAGGTGCTGGCCGCGCTGCGTGAAGAAGGTTCACCGGTCAAGACGCTGGTGGTGTCCATGTACCCGGAAGACCAGTACGCGATCCGCTGCCTGCGCGCGGGCGCCCGGGGTTACCTCAACAAGGCCGGTGAACCCGCTGAACTCGTGACCGCGATCCGCACCGTGCAGCAAGGCCGCAAATACGTCACGGCCGACGTGGCCCAGATGCTGGTGGACAACCTGCACGCACCCGAAAGCGAAGAGCTGCACGCCAGCCTGTCGGAGCGCGAACTGCAGACGCTGCAAAAAATCGCGTCCGGCAAAAAGCTGTCGGAGATTGCAGAAGAGCTGATGCTCAGCCCCAAAACCGTGAGCGTGTACCGGGCGCGGGTGCTGGAGAAACTGCACCTGGCGAACAACGCCGAGCTGACGGTGTATGCGATCCGGAACAGCCTGGTTTGAGGGTTTCGCTCCCTCTCCCGCGAGCGGGAGAGGGTTGGGGTAAGGGTAATGTGAGGTTTGGAATCTGCACATTGACCTGTTCGATCGGGCAACATGCTTTACATCTGCGCAATACCAGTTCAATTCAAGTGAGCAGTTGTCTCCAACCATTTCCTGATACTTCAAATACCGGACGATCCCACCATGGCCCTTGTGTTCCAGTACGGATCAAATATGTCGGTGGCCCGACTCAACGGCGAAGACCGACTTGCGGGTGATGCAAAGGTAGTCTGTGTCGCAAAGACCGTTGAGCGGTTCGAATTCATCTTTTCTGTGTGGAGCACGTCGAACAAATGCGCGGCGGCTGATCTATTGCCCAGTTATGCTGGTAGGTCCGTCTACGGTGTGCTGTACGAAATTCCGGACTTCCTGTTGTCGCGTGACACAGCGAAGGAGAGGGGCCGAAAGTCCCTCGACGCAATTGAAGGAGAAGGTACAAACTACGTCCGCACAATGATTGACGTTGTTACCAACTATGGGGCAACCGTCCCTGCCATGACTTATGTCGTGAAGATTCGACAAACCGATTTGAAGACTTCGGCCGCTTACGTTAGCCACATCCTCGCGGGCCTTCGGGAAAACAACATGCCCGAGGAGTATTGCAAGTACGTTCGAGCCAAGATACTCGAGAGCAACGCGGAACTAATTGATGCCATGCTTTTGCCCACGCCAGATGCATAGCCTTTCAGTAAATCGGGTTTGCGCAAAATATCAAGCAGGCTGCTTACTCAATATTGTTGTCTTTTACGGGGCAAGCAAATGCGCCGACTTCGATGCGTTTTGGCTTTTTTATTGACAATCGTCGTTCTACCTGGATGGGCCGAACAGGAGTGGCGCATTCCTGGATACGGTAGCTACGTTGAACTTGATGATGGAACCGTCATTTGTGGCGAGAAGTACAGCAGCTATCAGGAAAGCAGGACCGGAAACGTCTGCACTGGTGGACGTTACGACAGCTACCACGAAAGCCGCACGGGTGAAGTCGCGTGTGGAGGGGAATACACCAGCTATCACCAAAGCCGCACTGGTCAAGTCTGTGCTGGTGGACGTTACGACAGCTACCACGAAAGCCGCACGGGTGAAGTCGCGTGTGGAGGGGAGTACTCCAGCTATCACCAAAGCCGCACTGGTCAAGTCTGTGCTGGTGGGCGTTACGGCAGCTACCACGAAAGCCGCACGGGTGAAGTCGCGTGTGGAGGGGAATACACCAGCTATCACCAAAGCCGCACTGGTCAAGTCTGCGCTGGAGGTCGATACGACAGCTATCACGAGAGCCGCACGGGTGAAGTCGCGTGTGGTGGTGAATACGACAGCTACCACGTAAGCCGTACAGGCCGTGTTTGTTTCGGTGGTCGCTACCGGCCCAATCTGTAATCAATGCTGAAACTTTGGGGTACGCCTTGAATAATGAGCGCTTCGTTCGTTGGCAATCACACACGATGGCTCAGCTGTCGACTGCGCTCTCCCTCTTGTCTGGTCTCTCTGTTGCGGGTCTGGCGTTTCTTTTTTCTTTACTGCGAGAGAATGACTTTTCTCCTGAGGGGCGGTATGCCACCATGTTCCTCTTGGCTCTCGCTGCTTTTCTTATTGCTTCGACTGCCGGTATAGCTGCTGTTATTACTCGCCTCATCGATTTTCGACTCACCGCGTCCAAAGTGCGAGGCGGGATTGTGGAAGAACCGCTAACCCTATTTGGTACCAATGCATCCGGCTATGGCAAAGCCACATGGCGTTTGTTTTGGGTGCTTACCATCTCATTTTCTGTAGCAGTGCTTCTGGCTACTGTCGTCATCGCCAGCGTCTACTTGCGGGGCATCCTTGACAAGGTGGTTTTTTAAAGGTGGATCAGTACGGACTTCCTCCAACAGAGTTCGCTGCCTTATCTAGATCATTCTGATTTTCGCGCCTTCTCCCGATGCCAAACTCTGACGATCCCTTCGCTCTGAGACGCTTCATACAGGCGCAAGCTGAGAACTACGAAGACGCACTGGAAGAGCTGCGCGCTGGACGGAAGCGAACTCACTGGAGCTGGTATGTGTTGCCACAGATCCAGGGTTTAGGTTCAAGTGCCATGTCAGTTCGGTACGCCATTTCCGGTCTTGCCGAAGCGCAGGCGTATCTGGCGCACCCGGTTCTCGGTTCGCGACTGCGCGACTGCGTTGCGGCCATGAACACGCACTCGGGCCTAAGCGCATCTGTCATCCTCGGCGAAATCGACGCACGCAAGTTCCACTCATGTATCACGTTGTTCGCCCGAATTGCTGAACCTGACTCGTCTTTCCACTTGGCTCTGGCCAAGTACTTTTTGAACTCTCAAGACCTAGCCACGCTGGCCATACTGACGCAACAGGTCCATTCAGGATGAGGCTGTTCGCTTGCGCCTCTGCCCAAACATCCGGGGCGGGTTCGGGGTCTTCCTCGTCACCGTTTTCTTGCAGGAGTTGAACCATGGCAACCGTTCGCAAAGGCAACCAGCCCGTGCTGCTGGTGGTGGACATGCAGGTGGGCGTGACGGCGGCGCCGGCCTGGCAGGCGGAGCGGGCCATCGCCAACGCGGCGGTGGTGGTGCACCGGGCGCGGGAAGCCGGGGTGCCGGTGGTCTGGGTGCAGCACACCGACGACGAGCTGCCCACCGGCAGCGCGCTGTGGCAATGGGTACCGGTACTGGAACCGGCCGATGGCGAGTTGCGCATCCACAAGCAGTACAACTCCGCGTTCGAAGACACACCACTGGAGGCCGAGCTGGCGCGGCTGGGGGCTACCCACATCGTGCTGGCTGGCGCGGCCAGCAAGTGGTGTATCCGTGCCACAGCCTACGCGGCGCTGGAACGCGGCTACGACCTGACGCTGGTGAGCGACGCGCACACCACGCGCACGATGCAGCTGGAGAGCGGCGCGGTGGTGGAAGCCGAGAGCGTGGTGAACGACCTCAACGTGGCGATGACCTGGCTCGCGTACCCCGGGCGGCGCAGCGCCACGGCCACGGCGGCGCAGGCGGACTTCTTTGCCGTCGAAGGCCCGACGGCGTGATGGCCATGCGGCTGCAACGGCGCACCTGGTTGGTGACAAGCGCGGCCTTGGCGGCGCTGGCCGCCTGTGGCAAGCCGGACGATCCGCAGGCCGCGCTGGAAGCGGCGGTGCAGCGGCTGCAGGATGCCCTGGAAGCCAAGGACGCTGACGCCGTGCTTGACTTGCTGGACCCGCGCTTTCGCGCCCAGGACGAGCTGGACCGTGAATGGGCGCGCAAGACAATGACCTTGATGTTCCTGCGCTATGCCCAGGTGAAAGTGATCGCCGTCACACGCAGCAGCCGCCTCGACGCAGCGGGCGGCCGCACCGGCCGCACCGAGGCGCAGGTGCTGATCACCGGCGCGCAGGGATTGATTCCCGAGCGCGCCGCGCCCTACCGCGTGGAACTGCAGTGGTGGCGCGAGGGCGACGACTGGCTGCTGCGCGACCTGCGCTGGGAGTGAAGCCACGGGCGCGAGGTGCATGTCGCCAGGATGCGGCGGAACCGGCTTTGCCGGGCCGCTCGCATCCCCCCCTGGAGGGGGGCGCGCGCAACGCGGCGGAGGAGTGAATCTCCAAGCTTCCGGAGCGAACGGTCCCCAGCCAGGATGCGGTGGAACCGGCTTTGCCGGGCCGCTCGCATCGCCCTCTGGAGGGGGTCGCGCGCAGCGCGGCGGGGGTGTTACTTGTTCACCCTCCGGTGAACACGTCTGTGGCCAGCTTCATGAGCGCCACGACCGGTCCGTCCAACATGGGCAGGGTGGCCGCGATGCCGACCAGACCGACCGACAGGGTGAGCGGGAAGCCGATGGCGAAGGCGTTCATCTGCGGTGCGATGCGCGAGACGAAGCCAAGCACGATGTTGATGAACAGCAGCATGCCGATCATGGGCAGGGCGATCCACAGACCGTAGCGGAACACCACCGCGCCCAGCTCGTGCAGGCGCATGCGGTTGATGGACTCGAAGGCGCTGGCACCCACAGGGAAGGTTTCGAAGCTGGCCACCACGGCGTACAGCAACATGAGGTGCCCGTTGAGCACCACAAAAAGCAGCATGGTGATGTTGCCGAAGAAGCGGCCCACGGTGCTGGTCTGCTGGTTGGTGGTGGGGTCGAAGAAACCGGCGAAGTTCAGACCCATCTGCAGGCCGATCACCTCGCCCGCCATCTCGACCGCCGCGAACACGATGCGCACCGCCAGCCCGATGGCCACGCCCACCACCACCTGCTGCAGCACCATGGCATAGGCGTCGGGCGAGGTGAGCGACACCACCTCCTGCTCGGGCAGCCCGGCCTGGGCACAGATCGCCACCAGCATCGCCAGCGCGACCTTGGTCCGCATCGGCACCGAGCGCGCGGAGAAGATCGGCGCACTCGAAAACACCGCCAGGATGCGCAGGAACGGCCAGAACACCGGCGAGATCACGGCCATGATCTGGGCTTCACTGAAAGTGATCATGGCCAGCGAAAGAAGGAGCGAGCGGGCAAGTGCTGGCCAGAGAGGGGAAGCCAACATAGGGCACCGCCGGGCCGGCTTTGCCGGACGGCCAGTGCCGCCCCCCTGGGGGGGTGACGCGAAGCGGCGCAGGGGGGCATCTATACAGCGTAGTTCGGGATCGACAAGATGGTGCTGCGGATGAATTCCACCAGCGTGGTCAGCATCCACGGGCCTGCGATGGCGAACACCGCGATGGCCGCCACCAGCTTGGGCACAAAGGACAGCGTGGCCTCATGGATCTGGGTGATGGCCTGGAACACGCTGACCACCAGACCCACGCCGAGCACCACGGCCAGCACCGGTGCCGAAATCATGAGCAACATGTAGAGGGCGTTCTGCCCCATCGTGAGAGCGGCTTGTGAGTCCATGGGTCAGAGGTCCTTGTCGAAGAGAGATGGGGCCGACGTCGGCCCGCTCCCAAGGCGGCCCAGCCCTCTCGGGGGGCAGCGACCCGCGCAGCGGTGGAGCGTGGGGGCGTTGTTCACATGACGAAGGAAGCGGCGAGGGAACCCAGCAACAGATTCCAGCCATCGGCCAGCACGAACAGCATGAGCTTGAAGGGCAGGGCGACCAGCACCGGCGACAACATCATCATGCCGAGCGACATGAGCACGCTGGCGACCACCATGTCGATCACCAGGAAGGGAATGAAGATCATGAAGCCGATCTGGAACGCGGTCTTGAGCTCGCTGGTCACAAAGGCCGGCACGATGACGCGAAACGGTGCCTGCTCCACCGTCATGTCAGCGGGCAGTTTGGCCAGGCGGGCGAAGAGTTCGAAGTCGCTCTGGCGCGTCTGTTTGATCATGAAGGCGCGCATCGGCGCTTCGCCGCGCTCCAGCGCTTGTTCGAAGCTGATCTGGTTGGCGGTGTAGGGCGCGTAGGCCTCGCTGTAGACCTTGTCCAGCGTGGGGCCCATCACGAACAGGGTGAGGAACAGCGACAGGCCGATGATCACCTGGTTGGGCGGTGACGACTGGGTGCCCAGCGCCTGGCGCAACAGCGACAGCACGATGACGATGCGGGTGAAGCCGGTCATGAGCAGCAGCACCGCGGGCAGGAACGAGAGGGCTGTGAAGAACAGCAGCGTCTGGATCGGGACCGAATAGCTGTTGCTGCCCGCGCCCTGTCCGATGACCAGCGGCAACGCGGCGCCGGGCGGTGGCGTCACCGGGGTGAGTGGCAAGCTGGGCGTGGTGGGCGCGCCCTGGGCCAGCGCGGTGCCGGCCAGCAAGGCCAGCCCGGCCAACACCGCCAACTGGCGCCAGCAAATGTCAGAGCGGCGCATGGGGACCTTTGGAAGAAGCGGAAGGGTTCATCAACTGGGTCAGGCGCGCGGCGAAACCGGTGGTGCTGTTCTCGTGGGTGGCGGGTGCATCGGGCAGGGTGGGCAGTGGCAGGCTGTGTAAGGTGTTGACGCTGCCTGGCGCGACACCCAGCACCAGGCACAGCGCGTCGGCTCCCTGGCCGACCTGCACCGTCACCAGACGCTGCTGCGGACCGAGCGACACCGAGCTCATCACCTTCAGCGAAGGACCGGCCTGGTGCGCGATGCCCGGCAAATGCTTGCGCCAGCGCTGCAGCGCGTAAGCCAGCAGCACCATCAGGACCAGCAGGCCCACAGCAGGAAGCGCGTTTTGGAGCATGGGAGAGGTAGACGATTTGAATGAGAAGAGACAGGGTCCGAAGCGATGTGCCTTCAGCCGAGAGACACCGAGGAACCGGCTTTGCCGGGCCTCTGGTGTCGCCCCCCTTCAAGGGGGGTGGCGCCGAAGGCGACGCGGGGGGATCCACGGTGTCCCTGAGCTAGCTCCTAGACACCCTCCGCATGCGCTCCGAGGGCGTGACGATGTCGGTCAGCCGGATGCCGAACTTGTCGTTCACCACCACCACCTCGCCCTGAGCGATCAGGTAGCCATTGACCAGCACGTCCATGGGTTCACCGGCCAGCGCATCGAGCTCCACCACCGAGCCTTGTGCGAGCTGCAGGATGTATTTGATCGGCACCTTGACGCGGCCCAGTTCCACCGAGAGTTGCACCGGGATGTCCAGAACCATCTGGATGTCGGGTATCGCGCCGTTGCCGGCGCTGCTGCTGGTGCTGCCGCCGGGAGCGCTGGTGGGTGTCGCCGGTGCGCTGGCGGTGTCGAAAACGGGCGCGCTGTCGGAGGCGGCGGAGCTGGCCTGTTCTTCCAGGGCCTGGGCCCAGTCGTCGGCGATGCTGTCCTGGTTCATGGTGTCGGTGGTATCAGTTGACATAGGAGTCTCCCAGCCAGGTCATTTCGGAACCGCGCAGCTTGCGGTCAATGCGCAGGGCGTACTTGCCCTTGTGTGTGCCGTACTGGCACTCGAACAGCGGAACGCCTTCGACCTTGGCCTGGATGCTGGGCAGGCGCTCCAGCTCCAGGAAGTCGCCCACCTGCATGGCGAGCAGTTGCTCGATGGTGGCGTCGGTCTTGGCGAGTTCGGCCACCAGCGTGAGCTCGGCGGCCTGGATTTCGTGGCTCAACAGGCGGATCCAGCGGCGGTCGACCTCCATGGCGTCGCCCTGCACGGTGGAATACAGCACATCGCGGATCGGCTCCAGCGTGGAGTACGGGATGCAGATGTGCAGCGAACCGGTGAGGTCGCCGATCTCCAGCGTGAAGCTGGTGGACACGACCATTTCGCCGGGCGTGGCCACGGTGGCGAACTGGGGTTGCATCTCCGAGCGCTGGTACACCAGCTCCAAGGGGTAGACGCTCGACCAAGCCTTCTTGTATTCCTCGGCCACCACCTCCACCAGGCGCGCGATCACGCGCTGCTCGGTGGCCGAGAAGTCGCGCCCTTCAATGCGCGTCTTGTATTTGCCGTTGCCACCGAACAGGCTGTCGATCACGCCAAACAGCAGCGTGGGCTCGCACACCACCAACCCATTGCCGCGCAGCGGCCGCACCGCCATCACGTTGAAGTTGGTGGGCACCACCAGCTCGCGCAGGAAGGCGCTGTATTTCTGCGCTTTCACCGCACCGACCGAAATCTCGGGGCTGCGGCGGATGAAGTTGAACAGGCCCAGCCGCAGGTTGCGCGAGAAGCGCTCGTTGACGATTTCCATGGTGGGCATGCGCCCACGCACGATGCGTTCCTGGTTCGACAGGTTGTAGCCGCGCACCCCCTCGGTGGGTGGTGCCTCTTTCTCGGTCTGCTGGCTCTCGCCGGTCACGCCTTCGAGCAGCGCGTCGACTTCGGCTTGTGACAAAAAGGCTTCGGACATGGCGTGCTGCCTGTTCGGTTACTGAACGATGAAGCTGGAGAACAGCACACCCTGGATCGGGTTGTAGACCGGGCGCTTGCGTTTGGGCTTTTTGCCCTTGGTATCGGCCTCGGGCTCGGCGTTCGGGTCTTCGTAGTCGTAACCCATCACCAGCGACACCTCGGCGATGATTTGCTGGATCAGTGCTTCTTTGCCCTCGATCCTGAGGATCTCCTCTGCGGTGCGTTGCGAGATCAGGATCAGGATGCTGTTGCGGATGGAGGGCATGTAGACCTTCATCTCCTCGGCAACCTTGGGATCGGCCAGTTGCAGGGTGATGGCCATCTGCACAAAGCGGTTGCCGCCCTCGTCGGCCAGGTTCACCACCATGGCGTCCAGCGGCAGAAAGGTCGGTGGCGTCTTGGGATCGTTCTTCGGGGCTGGCGCTGCGCGGGTCTCTTCGCTGCCGTCGCCTTCACCCTCTTCCAGCTTCTTGCTCTTGGGCTTGGCGGGGGCCGAGGCATCGGCGGTGGCGGCAGCGGACATGTGGTTTCTCCAGAATGGCAAGCCCGGAACGGGCTCCACACACACCCGAAGGTGCGGGGTTCGAGAGAATTATTGAGCGCCCCCCCCGCCAGCGTTCGGCGGAAAAGACCCAGAAAAGCCGCTTATTCGGCGACCTCTGGTTCAGTACAGCGGGGATGGGTGTCCATTCGGCGAGAGATGCCACAACGCCAGGGCACCACCGGGCTGGCTCCGCCAGACGGCCAGTGCCGCCACGAACAGGTCCAGCGGGCGGCTGCCGTCGCTGCGCAGGCGCGGCTCCACCGGCGCTGCCGTGGCGGTGTGGTCGCTGTTCCCCGCCGCCCGGCCGCGAGCCGAGGTGGTTGCCTGCTGGGTGGGTGCACGGCCGGGATCGTCTGGTTGCTGGCTCTGGGCGCCCACCGACACGTTGCCCAGCTGGATGCCGCTGCGCTCCAGCAGATCGCCCAGCGACTGGCTGGCCTCTTGCGCCAGCGTGGCCCGGGCTTCGCTGTTGTCGGTGCGGAACTCCAGGTTCAGTTCCTGCCCGGTCATGGCCAGCTGGATGTGGATCGCGTCGTCACCCGCTTCGCCCACCTGCAGGCTGGCGTGTCGCAGTGACGGCATGCCCCAGTGGGCGTCGACCATGTCCTCGGCTTCCTGTGCGTGGGTTGCGAAGACGGTTTCGCTGGCGGGCGCCTCGTTGCGTTCCGCCACAGCGTCCGGGCCGAGGTGCTCGGGCGCGGTGCCGGGCGAGCCGGAACCACCGCCCTGTGGCTGGCCGCCCGCCGCAGCACCGGGGCGGGTGCCAGCGCTCTCGCCAGCCCCTGCCAGCGGCGCGTCGTTGCCCGAGGCCAGTCCAAAACGTTCGTCCAGCGCGACGGTGCTGCGCGCCTGCGCCACCATGCCCGGCACCACCGCGCCCGCAACCACGCCGGGCAACTTGTCGCTGCCCGCGGACAGGACCGTGGGCAGCGTCAGCGCATGGCCGTGGCCGGTGTGCCCCACCGTGCTGCGCCAGGCGGCAGGGCGTGGCGCGGCGTCGCTGGCGGGTGCTTTGGCTGTGGTGCTGGCCTCGCCGCCGCTGGCCCGACCCAGCGCCGCGAGCGTGCTCGCATCGGGTGCCACAGGGGTTTCCAGCAGGCTCATGCCTTGCAGGGCCACACCTTGTGGGTTCGCATCGGCCTGGGCGGGCGCCGGATGGGCCTTTGGGGTGGTGTCTGACCGGTTGCCCGGCAGATCGGCCTGGCCCTGTTCGCCCGCTGCGGTGGTCTGCAGCCGGAGCGTGGGGCTCGTGTTGCCGGGCAGGCCTTCACGGCCGCTCGGCGGCAGACTCTGGGGGCTGGCGACCGGCCAGCCCATCAGGCCAGCCAGCGGGTTCTGGTCGGTGGCGTCGGCGCCCAGAGCCAAGCCTTTGGCGGGCGGTTCACCGTCGCTCTCGAACTCGGTGGCGCCAAGGGCTGGCGCTTCGTGGGTGGCGCTCAGCAGGGCGAGCAGGTTGGAAAACAGATCGCTGTTGCCCGGTGCGCCGTTGGGTCCACCGGCGGGGCGCGAAGGATGCGCCTGGGCCCGTGGTGTGGCGGTGCTGGCGGCGTGGCTGGCGGGTGTGGTGCTCATGACCGCAGTCCTTGTGCTTGGGCTTGCGCCAGGCTCTGGCGCAGGTGGATGGAGAGCGCCAACTCATCGGTGGCCTTCTGCTCCTGGCGCTGGGCCTTTTGCTGAAGGACCTGCAGTTTGCGTTCGGTGTATTTGCGCAGCCCGGCGACATCGCGCTCGCACACCATCAGCTGGCTCTGGCAGCGCTCGATGAGCGCTTCGCGGTTGCTCAAAACGCCGCGCTGGAACTCCAGCGCGTGGTCGATCTTGTGCATGAACTGGCGGTGGTGGAACAGCTGGGTGGCGTCCACCCCGGCGGAGCTGCTGCGCGCCAACCAGCGGGTCTGCGCTTCCTGCGCGTAGGTCTGCAGCTGCTGCATCTGGTCCTGGGCGATCTGCAGTTCGCGCTGCTGCTGCGCCAGCGCAGCGCGCGCCTCGTCGCGGCGCTTTTCGGCGAGGTCGACCACCTTGTTCAAGGTCTGGATGTTGCTCATGCCGGCATCTCCATCGATGGCAAAGTTTTGACCGAGGGACACCGCCGGGCTGGCTTGGCCAGACGGCGGGTT
Organism: Hydrogenophaga sp.; assembly: GCA_025458545.1. The sequence goes on along the minus strand of JALOSH010000022.1, from coordinate 1,686 downwards.
TCGCCGCCTTCAGCAGTTGTACGACCGGGCGCATGGCCGTTGGTGACGGCCGTTCGGGGCGCAGCAAGCAGGCAACGGGGGTGGATCATGGTTCGTAGGGGTTGTGGTGCGGACGGGCCTGGCGCCCGGTGGTGGCCGTCTTGTCGTCCTGCAGCGCGGTGCCCAGCTGCTGCAAGCTGGCGGGCAGGGTGGCGGCTTCGCGCATGTCCTGCATCAGGAAACGCTGCAGCGCCGGGTACAACACGATGGCGCGGTCGGTCTCGGGGTCGCTGCCGGCCACATAGGCGCCGAGCTGGATCAGGTCGCGGCTCTTCATGAAGCGCGAATAGTTGTTGCGGAACTTGCGCGCCAGCTCCAGGTGCTGCGGGCTGGCCACGTTGTGCATCACGCGCGAGGCCGAGGCCTCCACGTCGATGGCCGGGTAGTGCCCTGCTTCGGCCAGCGCGCGCGACAGCACGATGTGACCGTCCAGGATGGCACGCGCTGCGTCGGCGATCGGGTCCTGCTGGTCGTCACCCTCGCTGAGCACGGTGTAGAAGGCGGTGATCGAACCCTTGCCGTTGAGGCCGTTGCCGCTGCGCTCCACCAGCTGCGGCAGCTTGGCAAAGCAGCTCGGCGGGTAGCCCTTGGTGGCGGGCGGTTCGCCGATGGCCAGCGCAATCTCGCGCTGCGCCATGGCGTAGCGGGTCAGCGAATCCATGAGCAGCAGCACGTGCAGGCCGTCGTCGCGGAAGCGCTCGGCAATCGCGGTGGCGTAGGCCGCTCCCTGCATGCGCACCAGCGGCGGCGCGTCGGCCGGTGCGGCCACCACCACCGAGCGCTTGCGCCCGTCCTCGCCCAGGATGTCTTCAATGAATTCCTTGACCTCGCGGCCGCGCTCGCCGATCAGGCCAACCACGATCACATCGGCCTTGGTGTAGCGCGCCATCATGCCCAGCAGCACCGATTTGCCCACACCCGAACCGGCGAACAGGCCGATGCGCTGGCCGCGGCCGACGGTGAGCAGGGCGTTGATGGCGCGCACGCCGGTGTCCAGCGGCTCGCGCACCGGGTCGCGGTCCATCGCGTTGAGCGGTGCGCGCTCCATGGGTTCGATGTCCACGTTGCTGATGGGGCCCATGTGGTCGTCGACCACCCGGCCGAGCAGGCCACGGCCCAGCGGCAGGCGCAACAGGCCACGGTCGGCCGGTGAGGGCGGTTTGTTGACCTGACCCAAGCGCGGCACCGTGCGGTAGGGCGCGAGCGGTGTGACGCTGGCGCCGCTCGACAAACCATGCGTGTCGCCCGCCGGCATGAGGTAGGCGCGGTCGCTGGAAAAACCCACCACCTCGGCCAGCACCGGTTCTTTGGCACCGTTGGCGATGAGGCACTGGGAGCCCACCGGCACCTTCAGGCCCACGGCTTCGAGCACCAGGCCGGCCAGACGGGTGAGCGTGCCGCGCACTTCCAGCGGCGTGTGGGCGTTGGCGCTGGTGCGCACGTCGTCCATGAAGTGGCCCCAGCGGCTTTCGGGCTCAGACATCGCCGCCCTCCGGTGCCCACGCCACGCTCAGGCCCAGGTTGCCGATGGCGCGAGCCCAGCGCTTTTCAATGGTCGCGTCCACCGTGGAGCTGGGCGAATGGACCAGGCAGCCACCGGGCGAGAGGCTGGCATCGGCCACCAGCTCGGGCGCGTTGTCGCCCAGG
>JALOSH010000255.1 GCA_025458545.1 Hydrogenophaga sp. | reverse complement strand
CTCGCGGCTGACCGAGAACCAGAACTTGATCAGGTGCACGCCGCTGCGCACCAGCTGGCGCTCGAACTGCGGCGTCTGGCGCATGAACTCCTGGTATTCGTCTTCGGTGCAGAAGCCCATCACCTTCTCGACCCCGGCGCGGTTGTACCAGCTGCGGTCGAACAGCACGATTTCGCCGGCCGTGGGCAGGTGCTGCACATAGCGCTGGAAGTACCACTGGCCGCGTTCGACCTCGCTGGGCTTTTCCAGCGCCACCACGCGCGCACCGCGCGGGTTCAGGTGCTCCATCATGCGTTTGATGGTGCCGCCCTTGCCGGCGGCGTCGCGACCTTCGAACAGGATCACGATGCGCTGGCCGGTTTCCTTGGCCCAGGCCTGGAGCTTGAGCAGTTCGACCTGCAGCAGGTATTTCTGCGCCTCGTAAACCTTGCGCGAGAGCAAATTCTTGTAGGGGTAGGCGCCGCTGCGCCAGTCTTTGTTGAGCTGTTCGTTGGGGTCCACCTCATCGGCCGCGGCGTTGCGTTTGGAGGCTCGGGCCTCGCCTCGCAACAGCTGTCGAATCGCCTTCGCGTCGTCGGGCGCCGAACCTTCCAGGATGGCGCGCAGCGACTCGGCCTTCTCGGCTTTGCTGGTTTCGGGTCTAGACAGGATGTCGCTCACCGCCGCCAGCTGACCTGCCTGGCGCGCCGAGACGACCTGCGCCACGGTTTTCTTCCGGATGGTTTGTGGCTTGCCGCTGCCGGTCGTGTCGCCCAGCGCCACGCGGCGTGGGCGTTCCGCCCGCTTGGGCACGGCAGCCGATGGGCTGGTGACCGCTTTGCCGCTGGTGCTGGCGTTGGTGGTGGTGGTTGAATTCGGGCCGCGGGAACTGCGTTCTGTCATGCTTTTTTCACCTGTTTGACACGTCACTTGCCAGTATGGACAGCTGCTGCTCCGCGGGTTTGATGTGTGTCAAACAGCTCCCAAGCACCGGGACTTCAGCCCAGCTTCTTCACCAGCACCTGGCTCTTGCGGTCCCAGTTGTATTTGCGCTTGCGGGCTTCGGGCAGCCAGTCGGCGCCGACCTGGACGAAACCGCGCTTGATGAACCAGTGCATGGTGCGGGTGGTGAGCACAAAGATGCTTTGCAGGCCCTGCGCCTTGGCGCGCGCTTCGATGCGTTTGAGCAGCCGTTCGCCGTCGCCCTGGCTCTGGGTGTCGGGCGACACGGTGAGCGCCGCCATTTCGCCGGTGCGCTCTTCGGGGTAAGGGTAGAGCGCGGCACAACCGAAGATCACGCCGTCGTGTTCGATGATGGTGTAGTTGCCGGCGTCGCGTTCGATCTCGGTCCGGTCGCGCTTGACCAGCGTGCCGTCTTTTTCGAACGGCTCGATCAGCGCCACGATGCCGCTCACATCGTCCATGCCGGCTTCGCGCACGCTCTCCAGCTTTTCGTCCACCACCATGGTGCCGATGCCGTCGTGGGTGTAGATCTCCAGCAGCAGCGCGCCGTCCACCGCGAACGGCAGGATGTGGCTGCGCTCCACGCTGGCCTCGCAAGCCCGGATGCAATGCTGCAGGTAGAACGCAGCGTCGGTCGGCACCGTGGCCGATGGCAGGGCGGCGAGCATGCGTTTGGCATCGGCCAGTGGCAGTTCAGTGTCGATCTCGCTGTCCGGGTCGTTCGCGTCGATCCGTATGCCCGGGATCTCGGTCAGGAACATCAGTTTGTCGGCCTGCAGCGCCACGGCCACCGAGGTCGCCACGTCTTCCATGGTGAGGTTGAAGGCTTCGCCGGTGGGCGAGAAACCGAACGGCGAGAGCAGCACCAGCGCGCCCATGTCCAGCGTGCGCTGGATGCCTTCGGTGTCCACCTTGCGCACCAGGCCGGAGTGCAGGAAGTCGGTGCCGTCGATCAGGCCGACCGGGCGGGCGGTGATGAAGTTGCCCGAGATCACGCGCACCGTGGCACCGGCCATGGGCGTGTTGGGCAAGCCCTGGCTGAAGGCGGCTTCGATTTCGTAGCGCAGCTGGCCCGCAGCTTCTTGCGCGCAGTCCAGCGCCACCGAATCGGTGATGCGCATGCCGTGCGAATATTTCGCCTCGTGGCCCTTGAGGCGCAGCTGTTCGTTCACCTGCGGCCGAAAGCCGTGCACCAGCACCACCTGCACGCCCATGCTCTGGATCAGCGCCAGGTCCTGGGCAATCAGCGGCAGCTTGCCCGCCGCGATGGCTTCGCCTGCCACCCCCACCACCACGGTGCTGCCGCGCAGCTTGTGGATGTACGGCGCCACCGAGCGGAACCAGGGCACGAAGGTGAAGTTGAAGACGTTGGACATGGGGTTGCGATTCAAAGAAAAGGGTTTTCCAGGGTGAGCTTGCCAAAGCGCTGGCCGTGCTGGCCGTCCTCGGTCACCAGCACATCGGCACCGGCGCGCAGCGCGGCTTCCAAAATGAGCGCATCCCACCACTGCAATTGGTGGCGCTGGGCCAGGCGCGTGGCCTCGAGTACGCTGGTGGCTGAGCTGCCCAGCACCTCAAAGCTGGCCAGGCGTTCGACCTGGGCTTGCGCTTCAGCGGGCGACAGTGCCGGCTGCAACTTCCGGGTGGTGATGGCGTAGAACTCTTGCAACACCTGCGCGCTGAGCACCACGGTGTCGTGCGCGCAGGCCTGCGCAAAGCGATCAATCGCGCGCGCCTGCCGCACTGGATCGCTCGCATCCATGCAGTACACCAGCACGTTGGTGTCGAAGAAACAGATCATGGGCGACCCGGTGCCAGCCCGGGGTAGGGCCTATCGTGCGCGTCCGCGCGGCTCCAGCGGGCCGTGGTCCGGCTGGCCTGGTCGACCTGGGCTTGGCGGCTGCGGGCGGCGGCGATGAAATCCTGCGCCGCCGATTGCTGGGGCTGTCCGCCCTGGGCATAGACCGCCAGAAAATCGCGCACTTTTGCGCTCACGGAAGTGCCTTCCTGGATGGCGCGCACGCGGGCTTGTCGTACCACGGCTTCGTCGATGGAAATGGTCAGGTTGGTCATGGAAATCTCCTGTCGGGTCACCCAGATCGTTAACACGAAAACACGTGCAACACGTGAACCTGTGCCTGCGATAATACCGCCGTGATCGAACCTGTCAAATCTCCCGCCCCAGCACAGGCCCCGCGCGCGCCGCTGACCATCGAGTTTCCCGAGTCCTTGCCCGTTTCCGCCCGCAGGGACGAGATCGCGACCGCCATCCGCGACCACCAGGTGGTGATCGTCTGTGGCGAAACCGGTTCGGGCAAGACCACGCAGTTGCCCAAGATCGCGCTGCAAATGGGGCGCGGCCGGCTGAACGCCAAACCGGGTCAGCGCGGCCAGCTGATCGGCCACACGCAGCCGCGGCGGATCGCGGCGTCGAGCGTCGCCAAGCGCATCGCCGAGGAACTGAAGACGCCACTGGGCGAGGTGGTGGGCTACAAGGTCCGGTTCCAGGACCGCTTGTCCAAAGACGCCTCGGTCAAGCTGATGACGGACGGCATCCTGCTGGCCGAGACACAGACCGACCCCGACCTGCGCGCCTACGACACCATCATCATCGACGAGGCGCACGAGCGCTCGCTCAACATCGACTTCCTGCTGGGCTATTTGCGCCAGTTGCTGCCGCGCCGGCCAGACCTGAAGGTCATCGTCACATCGGCCACGATCGACGCGGACCGGTTTGCCGACTACTTCGCTTCATCCAAAGGCAAGGCCCCGGTGCTGATGGTCTCGGGCCGTACCTTCCCGGTGGAGGTGCGCTACCGCCCGTTCGAGGAAAGCCGCGAGTACGACCTGAACAACGCCATCGCCGATGCCGTGGACGAGCTGTGGCGCGGTGGAGCGGGTCCGGCGTCGGGCCGCCCCAAGCCGGACGGAGACCCCTTGGGGGGCAGCGACGACGCGCAGCGCGGAGCGTGGCGGCCAAGTTCTGGCGGCGACATCCTGGTCATCCTGGTCTTCCTGCCCGGCGAGCGCGAGATCCGCGAGGCCGCCGACCACCTGCGCAAGCACCTGGCCCACCAGCCCGCGCTGCGCAACGCCGAGGTGGTGCCGCTGTTCGCGCGTCTGTCGCAGGCCGAGCAGGACCGCATCTTCCAGCCGCACGGCCAGCGCCGCATCGTGCTCTCGACCAACGTGGCCGAAACCTCGCTGACGGTGCCGGGCATCCGCTTCGTCATCGACGCGGGTACTGCGCGCGTCAAGCGCTACAGCTTTCGCCAGAAGGTGGAGCAACTGCTGATCGAGCCTGGCGGGCGTGATCCTGCGCATGAAGGCGCTGCGCCTGGGCGCGGTGGAAGACTTCGCGTTTCTGGAAGCGCCGCAGCGCCGCGCCATCACCGACGGCTACCAGCTGCTGTCGGAACTGGGCGCGGTGGACGACGCGAACGAACTCACCCGCATCGGCCAGACGCTCAGCCGCCTGCCGCTGGACCCGCGCGTGGGCCGCATCCTGCTCGAAGCGCAGCAGCGCGGCGCGCTGGACGAGGTGCTGGTCATCGCGTCCGCCCTGAGCCTGCAGGACGTGCGCGACCGGCCGCTCGAAAAACAGACCCAGGCCGACCAGGCGCACAAAAAGTTCGACGACGAGAAGAGCGAGTTCACCGGCACGCTCAAGCTCTGGAAATGGCTGGAAGACAGCAAGGGCGGCCACGGGACCGACCACAAGCTCAGCCACCGCCAGTACGAGAACCTGCTGCGCGAGAACTACATCAACGTGCGCCGTGTGCGCGAGTGGCGCGACATCCA
>JALOSH010000021.1 GCA_025458545.1 Hydrogenophaga sp. | reverse complement strand
GCGGGTGATGGCCAGTCCCTGGGCATCGGTCAACAGGGCGTAACCGCGCTCCAGCACCAGCCGCGGATCGAGCAGGCCAAGCGCCGAACCGCAACGCTGGAGGCGCTGGGCCCGCTGCTCCAGCGTGCGCAGCACGGCCTGCGGCAAGGCCGTTTGCAGCCGCTCCAGGCGGTGGCTCTCGCGTTGGGCGGCGAGCTGCAGGCCGACCTGCAATCGGTGTTGCAGACCGGTGAGTGCCTGCCGGTTGTCGTGCAGGCGCACAGAAGGTCGGCCCAGACGCTGGGCCAGCCGGTCCAGGCGCTGGGCGCGCTGGTCGAGGCTGCTCCAGCTGCCCTCGCGCAGGCGCTCCTGCAGGTAGGCCAGCTCGCCCAGGCGCTGCTCGCGGGCGGGCGCGCACAGCTCGGCCGCGGCGGTGGGTGTGGGCGCGCGCAGATCGGCCACAAAATCGGCCAGGGTGAAATCGGTCTCGTGCCCGACGCCGCACACCACCGGCATGGGCGCCCGGGCCAGCGTGCGCACCAGGGTCTCGTCGTTGAACGACCACAGATCCTCCAGCGAACCGCCGCCGCGCACCAGCAACAGCACCTCGCTCTCACCCGCCTCGTCGTGGCGCCGGTAGGCGGTCTCCAGGGCCGCACACAGTTCGGCGGGGGCCTGCGCGCCCTGCACCGCCGCCGGGTAGATCAACACCGGCACATGCGGCACCCGCCGCCGCAGCGCTGTGACCACATCGCGCAGTGCCGCGGCGCCCAGCGAGGTCACCACGCCAATGCTGCGGGGCTGTGAGGGCAGGGGCCGCTTGCGGACGGGATCGAACAAACCCTCGGCTTCCAGCTGGGCCTTGAGGCGGAGAAACTGCTCGAACAGCGCACCCTGCCCGGCCGGCTTCAGGTTGTCGACGATAAGCTGCAGGTCGCCCCGCGGACCGTACACATCCAGCTTGCCCAGCGCCTCGACCACCTGGCCTTCCCGCGGCGCAAAGTTCAACTGCTCGGCCGAGCGCCGAAACAGCGCACAGCGGATCTGACCGGTGTCGTCTTTGAGCGAGAAGTAACAATGACCGCTGGCCGCGCGGGAGAAGCCCGAAATCTCGCCGCGAACCGTGACGGGATTGAAGCGCGCGGCCAGGGCGTCAGCGATGTCGCGCATCAGCGGGCCAACCGCCCAGACACGCCGCGCCGATGGCCCGTCGGCGGCAAAAAATGGCTCAGACACTGGGCTCTCCGGGGCAAATGTGTCCACACACCGCATGCGCACAGGGCCGACCACCCGAACCGCTGCATGCCCACAAGCGGTCTGGCCAAGCCTTTGATTTCAATGCGTTTTGCACTGCCTGTTTTGTCATCGAAGTGTTGGAAACGTGGATTCAAGCGGGCTGCCGAAGGCACGGCGGCGAGTTTTTCACATACTTATCCACAGAAAATGTGCATCACTGTGAAGACCCCTCTGCGGGCTCCTGTGGAGCCCGGTCGGGGCTCGGAGGGCTGAGCCATAATCCCGAGAAACGCACCTGACCGCGCTCATAGCGGTTGTTGTCTGGAGCCCCGATTTGTTTTCCATCATACAAGCCGCCGGATGGCCGATTTGGCCCCTGATCGCCTGCTCGGTGATCGGCCTGGCCCTCATCATCGAGCGCTTCATCAGCCTGAAAACCGCTCGAATCGTGCCCCCGAAGTTGCTGGACGAAGCCATCATGGTGTCTCGCAACGGCATTCCTGGCCCCGATGTGGTGGCCCAGCTGGAACAGAACTCGGTGCTCGGCGCGGTGCTGGCCAGCGGCTTTCGCACCCTCAACAGCAACCCGCGCGCCAGCGAAGAAGATCTGCGCAGCAACCTGGAAGGCGCAGGCCGCCAGGCCGCCGCCAAGTTGCAACGCTACCTGGGCGCACTCGCCACCATCGCGTCAGCCGCGCCCTTGCTGGGCCTGCTGGGCACCGTGATCGGCATGATCGAAATCTTCGCCTCCCAAGGCGGTGACGGTGGCATGGTGCCCGGCGGTGGCAATCCGGGCCAAATGGCCCACGGCATCTCGATCGCGCTCTACAACACCGCGTTCGGCCTGATCGTCGCCATTCCGGCACTGATCTTCTGGCGCTATTTCCGGGCCCGGGTGGACGACTACCTGCTCGCCATGGAACTGGCCGCCGAGCGTTTTGCGCGCCACCTGCTGTCCCTGCGTCGCTGAACCCCATGAACTTCCGTCCTGGCAACCGCGATGAGCCCGAGATCAACCTGATCCCGTTCATCGACATCCTGCTGGTGGTGCTGATCTTTTTGATGCTCACCACGACCTACAGCAAGTTCACCGAGCTTCAGGTCAACCTGCCGGTGGCCGACGCCGAACAGCAACGCACCAACCCGAAAGAAGTGGTTGTGGCGGTCGGCAGCGATGGCCGTTACTCCATCAACAAGGAAGTGCTCGAAGGCGCCGGGGTCGAGACCCTGACCAATGCCCTGGGTCGCGCCGCCCAGGACAGCCGCGAGGTGGTGGTGATCATCAGCGCCGACGCTGCCGCCACCCACCAGTCGGTCATCAACGTCATGGACGCGGCACGGCGTGCCGGTCTGGTGCAGGTCACCTTCGCCACCCAGCAATCGGGCGGCAAACCCTGAGCGCTGCGCGCGCCCGCTCATGAACCCAGCCCGCTGGCACAGCATCTGGTCTGGCCGTGGCTGGCTGGCCCGGCTGCTGTGGCCGGTTTCATTGCTGTATGGCTGGCTCTTTGTGCTGCGGCGCACCTTGTTCTCGCTCGGACTCCTCAAGGTCGAACGGCTGGCGGTGCCGGTGGTCGTGGTCGGCAACGTGGTCGTGGGAGGCGCGGGCAAAACCCCCACCGTGATTGCCCTGGTGAAACACCTGCAGCGCCAGGGCTGGAACCCCGGCGTGGTTTCGCGCGGTTACGGGCGACGCAGCGACGCGGTGCTGCCCGTCCTGAACGACACCGCACCTGACGACAGCGGCGACGAGCCAGCCCTGATCTGGCGCGCCACTGGCGTACCGGTGTGGGTGGCCGCGCGGCGGGTCGACGCCGCCCGCGCCCTGCTCGCGGCCCACCCGGGTGTGGACGTGCTGGTGTGCGACGACGGTCTTCAGCACCTGGCCCTGGGGCGCGATCTTGCGATCGCGGTTTTTGACGACCGCGGCACGGGCAACGGCTGGCAGCTGCCCGCTGGTCTGCTGCGCGAACCCTGGCCTCCGCACCCAGGCAATCGCTTGCGACCCGACCTCGTGCTGCACCAGCGGCCAGAAGGTCTGGCCGCACCCACGGCACCCACCCCCAGCGGTCTGCCCGAGTTCAGCGCCTCGCGGCGCCTGGCAGATACAGCGGTCGGTCCACAGGGCCAACGCGTGGCACTGCAAGATCTGCGAGGACACGCGCTGACCGCGGTGGCCGGTATCGCACGGCCCGAGGTGTTCTTTGAGATGTTGCGCGCCCGCGGCCTCACGCTAGCCCGCACCGTGGCCCTGCCCGACCACGCCGACAGCGCCGACTACGCCAAGCTGCTGCAAACCCCGGGCACCCGGGTGTGCACCGAAAAGGACGCGGTGAAACTGTTTGCCGCACTGTCGGCCGACCAGGCTGCGGTCTGGGCAGTGCCGCTGGAGTTGTCGCCCGAGCCTGCTTTCTGGACCGCACTCGACAGCCTGCTGCCACCACGCCCGCTCGGGCGATGAGCAGCGTCGTCCGCCAGGCCCGACTATCATCGGCGCATGGACACCAAACTGCTTGAATTGCTGGTCTGCCCGGTCACCAAAGGGCCGCTGATCTTCAAACGCGAGACGCAGGAGTTGCTTTCGCGCAGCGCGCGCCTGGCCTACCCGGTGCGCGACGGCATCCCGATCCTGCTCGAACACGAAGCCCGCGCCCTGACCGAAGAAGAAGCGGCCCGACCACCCGCCCCCGCCCCAGCTCCATGAGCCAGGGCTTCACGGTCCTGATCCCGGCCCGGCTGGCCTCCAGCCGCCTTCCCGACAAACCGCTGGCCGACATCGGCGGTGTGCCCATGGTGGTGCGGGTGGCCCGGCAGGCCCAACGCAGCGGCGCCACGCGCTGCGTGGTGGCGGGCGACGATACCCGCATCCTCGCGGCGTGCGAGGCCCATGGCATCCCCTGCCTGCTGACCCGCACCGATCATGCCTCGGGCAGCGACCGACTGGCCGAGGCGTGCAGCTTCCTGGGCCTGCCAGACGCTGCGGTGGTGGTCAATGTCCAAGGCGACGAACCGCTCATAGACCCCGACATGATCGACGCGGTGGCGGCCGAGCTGATGCGGCGCCCCGACTGCGTGATGAGCACCGCGGCCCACGCCATCGGTGACATGGCCGACTTCCTGAATCCGAATGTGGTGAAGGTGGTGCTGGACCGCCAGCACACCGCGCTGTACTTCAGCCGTGCGCCGATCGCCTGGTGGCGCGACGGCATGGCCGAGGGTTCCGCGCGCAACACACTGCCTTCGCCGGCCCCGCTGCGCCACATTGGCATCTACGGTTACCGGGCCGGTTTCCTGCGCCAGTTTCCCGCCCTGGAGCCGGCACCGCTGGAGGCCACCGAAGCGCTGGAACAATTGCGGGTGCTGTGGCACGGACAACGCATTGCCGTGCACCTGAGTCCGTCGGCACCCGGTCCCGGTGTCGACACTCCGGCCGATCTGGAACGCGTGCGCGCCCTGTTCGGCAAGGCCTGAAAAGCGCCGGGTTGCAGACCTGGCAAACCCGCCACCGTTGTAAGCGAGCGGCAGGAACGCGCGTGCTATCCTCATTGAGAAGCCTCTGCCCCTCGGGTCAGGAGGCAGCCGCCGAGACAAGCGGCCTCGATTTGAAACTCTGAAACAAGGACAGCGATGAGACTGATTCTGTTGGGTGCCCCGGGCGCCGGCAAAGGCACACAAGCCACGTTCATCTGCCAGAAATACGGCATTCCGCAAATCTCCACCGGTGACATGCTGCGCGCGGCCGTGAAGGCCGGTACACCACTGGGTTTGCAGGCCGACGCGGTCATGAAGTCTGGCGGCCTGGTGAGCGACGACCTCATCATCAACCTCGTCAAAGAACGCATCGCCCAGGCCGACTGCGCCAACGGCTTTCTGTTCGACGGTTTTCCGCGCACCATTCCACAAGCCGACGCCATGAAGGCGGCTGGCGTGAAGCTGGACTATGTGCTGGAGATCGATGTGCCGTTCGACGCCATCATCGAGCGCATGAGCGGACGCCGTTCTCACCCGGCCTCGGGCCGCACCTACCACGTCAAGTTCAACCCGCCCAAGGTCGAGGGCAAAGACGATGTCACCGGTGAACCCTTGATCCAGCGCGAAGACGACAAGGAAGAGACCGTGAAAAAGCGCCTCGAGGTGTACAGCGCTCAGACCCGCCCGCTGGTCGATTACTACAGCAGCTGGGCCAAGGCCGACGCCGCCGCTGCCCCTCGCTACCGGGCCATCAGCGGCACCGGATCGGTCGAGGACATCACCGCACGCGCTTTCCAGGCGCTGTCGCAGTAAACCCCGGCTGTGCCCGACACCAGAGCCCGGCGTGTCGCCGGGCTTTTTTGTGGCGGGAGCCTCAGGCCGGGCTGGACCTCAGGCCGTAGGTCTTCCCGTCCAGAAAGACATACTCGGCCCGCACCAGCGCCGGGCCTTGCTCACCCTTGAAGGTGAAACCCACCAGGGCGACCGAGGCCCCGGGCTTGATCTCGGGCATCTGCCACTGCCCCAACCGCGTCAGGGGAGCGAGCTCGATTTCCCAGCGCTTGTCGCGCCGCTTGGGCAAGCTGGTCCGTGCCAACAACGCCGGCCCGTCCACGCCGGCCACTTGCGCGGGCAGCGGACGCCGGGCGAGATCGGCGGGCAGGTTCAGGGTGTCGGGCAACTCCAGCACCAGTTCGGCGTGGGGGTTGCGCCATTTCACCTCCACCGCACGCCCTTCCAGATAGATCGGGCGGTCCTGGTCGAAGCTGCTCCAGCCGTGGTGTGCATGGGCCCATCCGGGCAACAGGGCCAGGCCGGCCCATGCACCGGTGTGTCGAATCAGCGCGCGTCTTTGCATGAAAAACTCCTTCAAAGGTAACCAATCCACCGACCACAGGTCAGGACCAGCAGCCAGATCACGCTGGACACCACCATGAGCGCTCGGGCCATCGTGTCCAGCCGCTCCAGCGATCGCCGTCCATGGAACCAGCCAGCGTTGCAGGCAGCCAGCATCAACAGCAGCATCTTCGCTGTGAACGCCCGATTGGCCAACAGTTCCCCGGCCTGGGTCGCGAACATCAGCAGGCCGGACGCCGCGGCCAGAGAAAAACCCAGAGCAACCAGCGTCAGGCTAAGGCGGGCCAGCGGTTGCACCGGCAGCGCCGCACCCCAGCCGAACACCCGCAGCTCCAGCAGCGTCAGGTTGCCGAGCAGCAAACCGATGCCCAAGATGTGCACCACCTCCAGCATGGGGTAGGCCCACGGGTGGCTGCCCAGCGCGGCGAACACCGGCCTAAGCCTCCAGCAAGGCCAGCGCCAGCGCCAGACGTGCCTTGGCGGGAGCCAGTTCGCTGACCTCGGGAAACGGGTTCTCGCGACCTGAAATGACCCGGCCCCGGGCACAGCGCGTGGCACGGACCACCCGCACGCCCAGGCGCTGGGCCTCATGCAGAGCATCGATCAACGATTGGTGCAGGGTCCCGTTGCCCGTGCCCGCCACCAGCAAGCCACACGGCATGCGGGCCGGGTCCTGTGCCCCCAGTGCGATCAGGGCCCGCACCAACGTGCCATCCGCATCGGCGTGGCTGGTCAGCCATTCGACGCGTGGCAACGCGGTGACCCGCTGAACGCGGGCGAGCCCCGCTGCGTCATACGGCGCGTCGGGTCGCTCGGACGGCCAGGGATGGAACATCCGCAGCACGCCCTCCTCCACACAACCGATCGGGCCAGCATCGCCCGAATCGAACGCGTCGGTGCGGTAGGTGTGCACTTTGGCCACGTCGCGGGCAGCGTGGACCTGACCGGCACAAACGGCCAACACCCCGTGCGCCACAGGATCCCCGGCCACGCTCACCGCATCCAGCAGGTTCTGCGGACCGTCCGGCACCAGCGCGGTCGCTGGGCGCATGGCACAGGTCAACACCACCGGTTTGGCCGGGCGCAGGACCTCCTGCAGAAAGAAGGCGGTTTCTTCGAGCGTATCGGTGCCATGGGTGATCACGATGCCAGACACCTCTTCCCGGGCCAGGTGGTGGGCCACCCGCCTCGCGAGCGCTTGCCAGACCGCCAGCCCCATGTCCTTGCTGTCGACCTGTGCCACCTGCTCGATCTCCAGCGCCAGACCGGACAGCGGCGGAATGCCCGCCACCAGATCCCCGACGCCCACTTGCCCGGCCACATACCCCACGTTGTCACCAGCCCGGGCCGCACGGCCCGCGATGGTGCCACCGGTCCCAAGAATCACCCGCGTGCGGGCCTGGATTTCATTTGCCACTTGCCAACTCTCCAAAACTGGTCAAAAATACAGCCACTGGATAAGAAAACAGGTGTTCAGGCACACAGCCTTTGCGTCTTGCCTGTCGTCTGTCCGTGGCTCCTGTTCTTCACGAGGCCCCCATGATCGAGTCGCTGCCATCACCGCCCAAGCTCACAGCCCGCCAGCAACAGATTCTGGAACTCATCCAGAGCGCCATTGCACGCACCGGCGCACCGCCGACCCGGGCTGAAATCGCCACCGAACTCGGCTTCAAGTCCGCCAACGCTGCCGAAGAGCACCTGCAGGCGTTGGCCCGCAAAGGCGTGATCGAACTCGTGAGCGGAACTTCGCGCGGCATCCGCCTGCGCAGTGAAGACCTGCAGTCCATCAACGAATCGCGCGGGCGCCAGCTTACACTGCCGCTCCCCAGCCTGGCCCAGCTCATGCTGCCCCTGATCGGGCGGGTGGCGGCCGGCTCGCCCATCCTCGCGCAGGAGCATGTGGACCAGACCTACCATGTTGAGCGCAGCCTGTTTCAGCGCACACCCGACTACCTGCTCCGGGTGCGCGGCATGTCCATGCGCGATGTCGGCATCATCGACGGCGACCTGTTGGCCGTGCAGTCCACCAAAGAAGCCAAGAACGGACAGATCGTGGTGGCCCGACTGGGCGACGACGTGACGGTCAAGCGTTTCATGCGGCGCCACGACCAGATCGAACTGCACGCCGAGAACCCGGACTACAAAACCATCGTGGTCGAACCGGGTGAGCCGTTTGAAATCGAAGGCCTGGCGGTGGGCCTGATCCGCAACAGTTTCCAGCTCTGACCCGGTCGGGTCGGCGTCGCCTCTGCAGGTGGCGGGCGGTGGTTCTGGTGGGCGCGCAGCGCGCACCGGTGCACCCCTGCGCTGGCGACTTCATTCGCAATCCTGCCTGTGTTCAACCCCTCTTTTGGAGTTTCGCATGGGAATCCGCTTCACCACCAACACCTGGCGCGCACCGCTGCAGTTGATCGACAGTTGGCTGCCGCTCGCACCCAGCCCCCGTCACCACACGGTCCGCAGCCTGCTGCCCCACGCGGTGCAACGTTTCGCACGCGCTGGATGGCTGGCCCGCGCGGTCGACATCCCGCCCCCATCGGCAGCCTTTCCGGTGAAGGAACGCCGTCTACCGGGCAGTCCCGGGCGCGGCGGCGCTTGCGCAGTGCGGGTGCTGCAAGCCGCTGGCGCCAGCAGCGGCAGCCGCCATGACACACGACTGGTCATTTCCGGGCGCATCAACGACGTCTGTGACGAGCTGGATCGTCTGGTCGAACTCGAGCATCAGCGCGGCAAAGTCGCCAGCTGAAGCGCCGGTGTGCGCCCCTGGGCGAGGCAGACCACCTGGCATGCTGCAGCGCGGCATGGTCCAGGCTTGCGGGCACAATAGCGCCCATGAACATTGTGATCCTCGATGACTATCAGGACGCCGTCCGCAAGCTGCGTTGCGCCGACAAACTCGAACCCTACCCAGCGAAGGTCTTCACCAACACCGTCAAGGGTGTCGGACAGCTCTCCATCCGTCTGCGCGACACCGATGTGCTGGTGCTGATCCGAGAGCGCACCCAGGTGACGCGGCAACTGATCGAGAAACTGCCACGCCTCAAGCTGATCGCCCAGACCGGTCGGGTCGGATCCCACATCGACGTGGGTGCCTGCACCGAGCGCGGCATTGCGGTGTGTGAAGGCGTGAGTTCGCCGGTGGCCACCGCCGAACTGGCCTGGTCGCTGGTGATGGCCTCGATGCGCCGCATCCCGCAGTACGTGGCCAATCTCAAACATGGCGCCTGGCAGCAATCTGGCTTGAAGGCTGCCTCCATGCCGGCGAATTTTGGCCTCGGGATGGTGCTGCGCGGCAAGACCCTGGGGGTCTGGAGCTACGGTCGCATCGGCGCGCTGGTGGCCGGCTACGGCCGTGCATTCGGCATGCAGGTGCTGATCTGGGGCAGCGCGGAGGCTCAGGCGCGGGCCAAGGCAGACGGCTATACCGTGGCCGAAAGCCGCGAACAGTTTTTTGAAACGTCGGATGTGCTCTCGCTGCACCTGCGGCTGGGTGAAACCAGCGCGGGCTGCGTGACCCTGGAAGACCTCGCCCGCATGAAACAGACCGCCCTACTGGTCAACACATCGCGTGCCGAGCTGATCGAACCAGAAGCCCTGTTGACCGCACTCAACCGCGGCCGACCCGGCATGGCCGCCATCGACGTGTTCGAGTCCGAACCGATCCTGCAGGGGCACGCCCTGCTGCGCCTGGAGAACTGCATCTGCACGCCGCACATCGGCTACGTGGAGCAGGACAACTACGAAACCCTGTTCTCGTCTGCCTTTGACAACGTGGTGAATTTCATCAAGGGCACACCGACCAACATCGTGAACCCCGGCGCCTTGCAGGTTCGCCGCTGACCACGGCGGCATATCGCCAGCAAACAACCCATGAAAAAGCCGGGCAAGCCCGGCTTCTTTTATGGGTGGATGAGCACTGGACAGATCACTTCTTCTTGCCCGTTTTGCTGGCTTCGGTGTCGTCGTCATCGGGCGGCATGAAGTCCAGCATCTCGAAATCGATCAGGTTGCCCATGTCAATGTCGGGCCCAGTCCCGGGCCTCCCTGCGGGTTTGGCAGATGCCTCCACCGGCACAGGCACCTCGGGAAGCGATGCCTCGAAAGCCGAGATCTCCGACAGCTCGTCCAGGTCCACGTCCAGCCCGAGGCGAGGCGAGGCGTGCGGTGTGGTGTCGAGGGGCCGGGTTTCGCGCCCGGCCACCGCCTCGGCGGCCACCGCAGCGGCCAGCACCTTGTTGCCCGCTGCTTTCAGGGGCTTGATCGCGGTGTGCTGAAAGTCTTCACCGGTTTTTGCACCGACCTCGTCGCGTTTGATCATGTCCTTGGCGATCGCGTGCAACAGCAGCAGTTCGCGATAGGCCTCCAGATCGAACATCTCGGTCTCGACGTCGCCAGGCTCCCGAAAGATCGATTTCTCGATCACATCAAGCACACGGGGCTGCGGCCACAGGGCCTGGATGCGACCAAACGCGGTCTCGTAGGCTTCAAGCCCCTGGCTTTGATCCGAATACTGCTCGAAGGGCGGCGCACCGGCGTTGAACTGTCGGTTGAATTCGCCGCGCAGTTTTTCGTAGTCGGCCCGTCGGTTGAGCTTGTGGTAGAGCTTGAACAGATCCAGGTAGGCCAGCGCGCTGGGTTCCTGGCTTTCGGCCAAGTGGTTCTTGAGCACCTGAATCGCCTGTTCATCCTCGCCCAGCGAGACGAAGAAATCGGCCTGTTGCTGGACGTCGAACAGCTCTTCGGTCGCCACCGACCGGGAAACAGGTGCCTGGCTGGCGCCGAACTCGCGCTTGTCCGGGGACAAGAGCACGGCGGGGGTGCTGTCGGCGCCGAGATCGGAGTCGCCGTGCAGCGAGCGCATGCCGTCCAGGGACGATGCGCGATCGAGGTCCAGGTTGAGATCCAGGTCCAATGCTTCGGCGCCGGCCTTGCCGTTCGGCATCGCGAGCGTGCCGGCTTCCTGCTCTTTTTCTGCGGCGGCGGCGGCCCACCAGGCACGTTTGGCGCTGTCGCCGTCGGTTCCGCGCCGCCGCCAGAGGCGCCAGCCAACAAAAGCCGCCAGCAACAACAGGGCTCCGAGACCGTAGACCAGCCAGCTCAGATAGCGGGTCTGGTCAAGCCGTGCCTGCATTTCCTGCATGGCAGCTTTGTTGATCGCTTCCTGTTCGCGCAGACCCTTGGCCTCGGCTTCCAGCACCGAGAGCTTCTGGGTGTCGCGAAGAATGTCTTCCGGCGAGGCATTGATCGCCTTCCACAGCGAGGCCGCAGCGGCGCGCTCTTCGTCGGAAGCGGTCGGCTCGCTGAGCATGGACAGCGACAGTTTGAGCACCGGATCGCGGTCCAGGCTGAGGTTCATGTCCACCGGATCCAGTTCCAGACGGGGCGCGGCGGGCTCCACCGGCCGCTTCACCACACTGGCTGGGCGCGCTGGCTTGACCGCGCTCGGTCGCACGGCGGGCCTGGTGGTTGCAGGTGGCTGGCTGGCGGCGGTCTCCGCGCTGCGGGCACCCCCTGACCCCGATGGGCTGGCTTCGGCCCGAGGATCGGCACCTGCTGCGGCTGCGATGGCACTGGCCGACGGCAAAGCCCTGGCGGGCAAAGCCGGAGACACAGGCACGGCAGCGGTAGAGGCAGCGGCTGGAGGAGGAACAGGCGCAGCGGCGGTCTGCGGCTCGGTCAGCGGGTCGGCCAGCAGCACATAACGGCGAGAGAACGGGGTGGTGCAGCCTGCACGCACGTAGATGGTGACGATCGGCTCGTCCACCGGCACCGAGGACTGCACACGCACCGAAGCCTCGGCGTCGGGTGCTGACTTCTGGGTGCTGATACGCACCGCGCCGGGCGACACCTGGCTGTCTCCATAGAACACATCGGCCTGTGCGCAAATAGAAGACACATCTTCGGCGGGACCCAGCAAAGCCTGGACGCGAACGTCCAGCGGGCGCCCGATCACGGCCGCGCCACTGTGCCGGCCCAGGGTTGCGGCATAACTGCCCACGGCAGTTGATAGCAAAATACAGCCCATCCAGATGTGGCGCACGTCAGGGTCCCTTCTTTCCTTCGTGGGAACATTTTGTCATAGCTTGTCTGCCTCCCTTCTCAAATAACACTTTCATATGCAATCCATATTCCCCACCGTTGGCATCGTTGGCACCGGCGCCATGGGCCGAGGCATCGCCCAGATGGCGGTTCAGGCAGGCAGCCAGGTGATCTTGTTTGACCTGCAGCCCGGCGCGACCGAGGCCGCCAAGACCGCACTGGCCGACACCTGGCAAAAGCTGGCGGCCAAAGGAAAGCTGGACGCCACGCTGCAGACCCTCTATCTGTCGCGTCTGTCCAGCGCCGAGAGCCTGTCGGCCCTGTCCGGCTGCGACCTGGTGGTGGAAGCCATCGTGGAGAAACTCGACGTCAAGCAGCGCCTGTTCGCCGATCTGGAGGAGATCGTCGGCCCGCAGACCGTGCTGGCGACCAACACGTCGTCGCTCTCGGTGACCGCCATCGGCGCCGCCCTCAAGCGACCCGCCCAGTTCGCGGGCTACCATTTTTTCAATCCCGTTCCCCTGATGCGGGTGGTCGAAGTGATTGCCGGCCTGAAGACCAGCCCTGTTGTGTGCCAGCAACTGATGGATTTCACCCGCCAATTCGGACATGAGGCTGTATCGGCACAAGACACCCCCGGCTTTATCGTCAACCACGCCGGACGGGGTTATGGCACCGAAGCGCTGCGGGTGGCCAGTGAGCGGGTGGCCGACTTCGCCACCATCGATCGCATCCTGAAAGACCAGATGGGCTTCAGGCTCGGTCCGTTCGAGTTGATGGACCTGACCGCGCTGGACGTGTCGCACCCGGTGATGGAATCCATCTACCGCCAGTACTACGACGAACCGCGCTACAGGCCCAGCGTGATCACCGCCCAGCGCCTGGCCGGTGGCGTGGTGGGCAAAAAGGTCGGCGAGGGCTTCTACCGCTACCAAGATGGCGCCGCCGTGCTGCCGCCCGAGCCGCCGGTGCCCGCCATCGAAACGCTGCCGCCGGTCTGGGTCTCGCCCAAGGCGGCGCGCCGGGCCGAGCTGTACGCCTTGCTGAAGAATCTGGGGGCCAGCATCGAAACCGCGGCAGTGCCCTCGGCCGCGGCCCTGATCCTGGTGGCGCCGCTGGGGCTGGACGTGACCACCCTGGCCGCCGTGGAACGCCTGGACCCGACCCGCACCGTGGGCATCGACATGATGCTGGACGATGCGGCCACGAAGCGCCGCGTACTGGCCACCAACCCCGCCACCCGACCCGACATGCGCGACGCGGCACACGCCCTGTTTGCCAGAGACGGCAAGGCGGTGAGCGTGGTGCGCGACAGCGGCGGCTTCGTCACCCAGCGCGTGGTGGCCACCATCGTCAACATCGCGGCCGACATCTGCCAGCAGGGCATTTGTTCACCCAAGGACCTGGAAGTGGCGGTCACGCTCGGCCTGGGTTATCCCATGGGCCCGTTGGCCATGGGCGACCGCATCGGCCCCACCAACGTGCTGGAGATCCTGTTCAACATGGGCACGGTCTATGGCGACCCACGCTACCGCCCCTCACCCTGGCTGCGCCGCCGAGGCGCCCTGGGCCTGAGCCTGATGCACGAGGAAAACTGACGCCCTGCGCCGCTTCGCGTCTTGCCCCCCAGGGGGACCACACCAGTGGCCCGACCCAGTCGGTTCCACGGTGCGAGCTGGATTTCTACCTCCCCTTGTTCCATCGCCGAAAGGGCGCCCCATGACCGCCAGCCTCAAAAGTCACAGCCAAGGCCAGACCATGGTGCTGACCATCAGCAACCCTGAGCACCGCAACGCCCTCGGGCCCGACATCTACGCCGCCGGCGTGGAAGCACTCAATGTGGCCGAGAACAGCCCCGAGGTGCGCAGCGTGGTGATCACCGGCGAGGGCTCGCATTTCTGCGCCGGTGGCAACCTGCAGCGCCTGTTGGCCAACCGGCAGCAGCCGCCCGAGGTGCAGGCGCAGAGCATCGAGGGGCTGCACAACTGGATCGAAACCATCCGCGTGTTCCCCAAGCCGGTGATAGCCGCCGTCGAAGGCTCCTGTGCCGGCGCGGGGTTTTCACTGGCGCTGGCCTGCGACATGCTCGTGGCAGCTCACAACAGCGTGTTTGTCATGGCCTACAGCAACGTCGGTCTTTCGCCTGATGGCGGTGCGAGCTGGAGCTTGGTGCGCGCACTGCCCCGCGCCACCGCGATGCAGCTGCTGATGGCGGGCGACCGCATAGACGCCGCTCGCCTGCAGGCCTTGGGCGTGGTCAACCAGGTGTGCGCTCCGGGCGAATCGCTCACCGCAGCGCTCGCGCTGGCCGACAAGGCGCGCACCCAATGCCCTGGCCAGCATCAAGGAACTGGTCAACGAGGCCCAGACCAGCCCTTTGCACACCCAACTGGCCGCCGAACGCGACCACTTCGTTCGCTGCCTGCACCACAGCAACGGCGGTGAAGGCATTGCTGCCTTCCTGGAAAAGCGTCCCGCGCAATACCGCTGACCGAGCGTTTCTGCGGTGCTGCGATTTTTCCAGCACGACCACAACACCTGCGGGACAGCTCCCCGCACTATCCCTGATGCTCCCGCCCGGTCCCAGTGGCGACAATGGGCGCCCTTTCAGTCACTCACAAGACACGCGATGG
>JALOSH010000254.1 GCA_025458545.1 Hydrogenophaga sp. | reverse complement strand
GCGGGCGCGTCGCGGCGGCACAGCGTGGTGTGCAGCGTCAGGTCTTCATCCAGCGCCTGGCCCAGGGCCTTGGCGTCCAGGGGCATGGTCTGGTTGCAGTTGCAGATCAGCGTGGTCATCGTGGGTTGTCTCTTCGGGTTCTGCCGCGTCTGGTGCGCGGGTGGCTTCGGTAGGCTGAATCGGGTTGGCGCCAGGCTCTTCCGAGGGCGCCTGGGCAACGGGCAGTTCGGGCCGGATGGCTTCGGGTTTCTTTTTGTCTTCGGGATCGTCCACCAGTTTCAAAAACTGGGCACTGACCATCTGGGCCATGTCGGCGGCTGACAGCGGGCTGGGCTTGGAGTAGTCGTCGATGTAGATGTCCAGCCCGTCCATGATGTTGAAGTGCGGGTCGGCGAACAGCTTCTTGACGGCGGCGTTGCGCACCTCGGGTGACACGCCCTTGGCCACAAAACGGCTGAAATCAGACGCTGGCGTGAGGGCATGGGTGTCCTCCAGGGTGGGCAGCGGTGGTGCTGGTTCTGCTGCTGGCGCTGCTGACTCCGCGGCCACATCGGGAGCCGACACCGCCGATGTCACGGGCGCCACCGGTGCTGCAGGCGGCCTGGGCTCAGGAACCGCTCCGCCGGTGCGCACCTGCGCCTTGCGGCGCGACCAGCGCGAGAAGAAGCTGTCGTCTTCCGTCGTCATTTCTTTTCCGTGGAAATGCGCGCGGGCTGGCCGAACCGGTCGGTGAGCGGCTTGAAGCTGTCGGGCCGCTTGCGGCGCTTGGGCTCGATCTGGTGGTGCCGGGCCACGAAAGCCTGCAGCCATTCCACCACCGGCTCTGGCGCGGGCACTTGTTCCACTTTTTCCTGTGCGTCCAGCCAGCGACCGGCGTCGTGGTAGCTCAGGGTGGCGATCTGCGGCACCGCCATGGGCTCACCGTCCAGCAAGCGCTCTTCATCGGATCGCCAGAACACCCACACGCAGGGCTGCGGGCTGTCGAGATTGAGAAAGTAACCCTCGGCGTCGTCACGGTAGAGCGTGACATACAAGCCGGTGTAGAGCCAGTAACGGGCACCTTCGACCGCCACCGCACCGGGCAGCGGCTGCACTTCCTGCGGCGCCGCGGCCTCCGGCTGCGGCGCGTGCATCGGGACTTCCATCGGCTCGCCCACGGGCAGCACATCGGCCAGCACCCAGCGAAAGCTCTGCCAGCGGCTCATGGGCCCGGTCACCGGTTCGCGGCGCATGACCACGTTCACCGCCAGGGCGGGGCGGCCGCTGGGCGCGGCAGGATCTTGTGAGGCGGTTTGCATAGGCAGACCGCACTGTACGCGATGACCCGGGCGCACCCGGTCCGTATCTGCCCTTAGCCCGCCCGCCGGTGATGGCTTGCAGAGCCGCCGGGTTCAGTAGGTTTCGAGGTGCAGACGCCCTTCGCGCTTGAGCGCGGCGCCCAGGGTGTCCCAATCGAGACCCGCCTGCGTGGCCACGTCGCGCAGGGCGAGCACCACGCCCTCTTCCATGGCCTTGAGACCGCACACATAGAAATAGGCGTTCGGGTCTTGCAGCAGCGGCACCAGGTCGGCCGCACGTTCGCGCAGCGCGTCCTGCACATAGCGCTTGGGCTGACCTGGCGTGCGGCTGAAGGTGAAGTTGGTGTCGATGAAGTCCTTGGGCAGGCTTTGCAGCGGGCCGAAGTAGGGCAGCTCTTCCTGGGTGCGGGCACCGAAGAACAGCATGAGCTTGCCGCCCTCGAACTTGCCGCTGGCGCGCTGGCGACGGCGCCATTCGGTCATGGCGCGCATGGGGGCGCTGCCGGTGCCGGTGCAGATCATGACGATGCTGGAGCGCGGGTGGTTGGGCATCAGGAAGCTGGTGCCGAACGGCCCCATCACCTCGACCTCGTCGCCGACCTGCAGGTCGCACATGAAGTTGCTGGCGACGCCGCGCACCGGTTTGCCCGAATGGTCTTCCAGCACGCGCTTGATGGTGAGCGAGAGGTTGTTGTGGCCAGGGCGTTCGCCGTTGCGTGGGCTGGCGATGGAGTACTGGCGTGCGTGGTGCGGTTTGCCGTGGGCGTCTGTGCCCGGCGGGACGATGCCGATGGACTGTCCTTCGAGCACCGGGAAGGGCATGGAGCCGAAGTCCAGCACGACGTGGTGGGTGTCGTAGTCCTTGCCGACGGCTGTCACGCGCAGGTTGCCGACCACGGTGGCGGTGACGGTTTTCTGCGCCGCCTTGGGGCCGTAGAGGTTGGTGTAGGCGTGGGCCGCGCTCCAGGGCGGGATGGTGGCGCCGTACTGTGCGGAGTTGAAGGCGGTCTGGCCGGCGGGGTCGACCGGCGCGGCGGCGGCCTCGGCTTCGGCCTCGACCACGTCACCGCCCGTCGCATCGCCGACCAGGGCCGCGCGCTCGGCGACCGACAGTTCCGCGGGCAGGTTGTCCCAGCTGAGCTGTTCGGCCAGCGAATAGGCCTTGATGCGCGGCATGGTGCGGTAGTTGTCGATCGAGCCGGTGGGGCATGGCGAGATGCAGTCGTTGCACCAGTTGCACTTCTCGGCATCGACCACGTAGTTGCGCGAGTCGTGCGTGATCGCGCCCACCGGGCAGATCGCTTCGCAGGTGTTGCAGCGGATGCAGATCTCAGGATCGATCAGGTGCTGCTTGATGGTGGTCACGGCCATGTCCATTGGGTTTTCTCCGCCTGTGTGGGTGGGAGTTCTATTGTCTAACTTCTCAGGGTTTCCGACTTCGTGATGGCACCGCACGGGCCGGGGTGACCAACTCCGTTCGTGTCCCCCGCCGGCCTGCGGCCGGCTCCTCCTTTACCTCACTGCGTCGGTTACCCCGACCCATGCTCGCTGGCGTGTGAAGCAGAAAAAGAAGCAGAAATCCAAGCAAACTCTCCGGAGCGCGTGCACTACCCAGAGATGCGGTGGAACCGGCTTCGCCGGGCCACTCGCATCGTCCCCCCTTCAAGCGCCGAAGGCGCGCAAGGAAGGGGGGAAGCCGCGCAGCGGCGCAGGGGGGTTATCCGAACCTCACATACTCGAAGTCCACCGGCTGGCGGTTGATGCCCATCACCGGCGGTGCGATCCAGTTGGCAAACTTGCCCGGGTCGACCACACGGCCCATCAGGCTGGCCACAAAAGCACGATCGCTCTCGCTTGGAAGCCACTGGTCGCGGTGGGCGTTCCACTCGGATTCGGAGATCACGCGACCCTCGGGCGACACCTTCACGCCCTTGAGCATGCCGATGTTGCGGTGGAAGGCCTTGTGCGGCACGGTCAGGCGCACCGGGATGCCGGCCTTTTCGATCACCTTGTTCCAGCGCTCCACGCCGCCCACGCTGTCCTTGATGTAGTCGTCGCGCAGCACTTCGTTGAGTGCGTTGAGCATTGGCACTTCTTTTTCGACCAGCTGGCCGTTCTGCACGTTCAGCACCTTGTAGAACTGGCCTTTGAGCACGTGGTCGTCGGTGCGCTTGCCTTCTTCGTAGCGGCCTTTCAAGCCGGTGCTGTAGAAGGTGGCGGCGTTGCTGGACTCGTCGGCGCCGAACAGGTCGATGGTCACCGAGAAGTGGAAGTTCAGGTAGCGCTGGATGGTCGGCAGGTCGATCACGCCGGCGGCGCGCAGCTTGGCCGGGTCGTCGGTCTTCAGTTCGTTCATCACCTGGCAGGTGCGGTTGATCACGCGGCTCACGCCCGACTCGCCCACGAACATGTGGTGCGCTTCTTCGGTCAGCATGAACTTGGTGGTGCGGGCCAGCGGGTCGAAGCTGCTTTCTGCCAACGCGCAGAGCTGGAACTTGCCGTCGCGGTCGGTGAAGTAGGTGAACATGAAGAAGCTCAGCCAGTCGGGCGTCTCTTCGTTGAAGGCTTCCAGGATGCGCGGGTTGTCGACGTTGCCGCTGTTGCGCTCCAGCAGGGCTTCGCCTTCTTCGCGGCCGTCCTTGCCAAAGTACTTGTGGAGCAAATACACCATGGCCCACAGGTGGCGGCCCTCTTCCACGTTGACCTGGAACAGGTTGCGCAGGTCGTACTGGCTGGGCGCGGTCAGGCCCAGGTGGCGCTGC
>JALOSH010000253.1 GCA_025458545.1 Hydrogenophaga sp. | reverse complement strand
CTGCCCGAGCTGCTGGCCCGGCGCGAGCAGCAGGCACGCCCACAGGTCGACATCAGCTTCCCGGAGATCGAAAAGTTCGACCACCTGCCACCCGCCCGCGTGGACGGCTGCAGCGCCTTCGTCTCCATCATGGAAGGCTGCTCCAAGTACTGCAGCTACTGCGTGGTGCCGTACACGCGCGGCGACGAGGTGAGTCGGCCGTTTGAAGACGTGTTGGTGGAAATCGCAGGCCTGGCCGATCAGGGCGTGCGCGAGGTCAACCTGCTGGGCCAGAACGTGAATGCCTACCGCGGCAAGATGGGCGACGCATCCGCTACACCACCAGCCACCCCAACGAGTTCACGCCGCGCCTGATCGAGGCCTACGCCAAGATCCCGAAGCTGGTGAACCACCTGCACCTACCGGTGCAGCACGGCAGCGACCGCATCCTCATGGCCATGAAACGCGGCTACACCGCCATGGAATACAAGAGCACGGTACGCAAACTGCGCGCGATCCGGCCCGACCTGGCCATGAGCAGCGACTTCATCGTCGGCTTCCCCGGCGAGACCGAAGACGACTTCAACAAGCTCATGAAGCTGATCGACGACATCGGCTTCGACATCAGTTTCTCTTTCATCTTCAGCCCGCGCCCCGGGACACCGGCGGCCAACCTGCCCGACGACACGCCCCACGCGGTGAAGCTCAAGCGACTGCAGCACCTGCAGGCCGTCATCGAAGCCAACGTGGCACGCATCAGCGCCAGCCGGCAAGACACGGTGCAGCGCATTCTGGTCGAAGGGCCGTCGCGCAAATCCACCGCCGAGGCGCCCGAACTGATGGGCCGCACCGAATGCAACCGGGTGGTGAACTTCGCCGCCGGGCCGAACAGCGCGCGGCTGGTCGGTCAGATGACCGATGTGCGCATCACCGAGACCTTTGCGCATTCGCTGCGCGGCGAGGTGGTCACGCTTCAGTGACGGTTTTCGGGCGGCTGCAGGTAGCGCGCATCGGACCAGGTGGCCAGCCACTGCGGTGCGAACGCCACGAAGATGGCGCAGAACATCCCGGTCAGGAAGGCATCCCCCCAGGCCATCAGCCAGCGGGCCACCAGCACCTGCTCCAACGCTGCGCCACCGGTCAGCCGGTGCAGCCAGGCCATCAAGCCGCCTGAAAGAAACACCGCCACAGCGGTGCCCAGAAAGCCACGGC
Source organism: Hydrogenophaga sp. (assembly GCA_025458545.1). Next base: position 3,177 of record JALOSH010000253.1, on the reverse strand, counting down.
CCAGCGTGTAGATGAAAGGGTTGGGCGGCAACCAGCGGCGCAGCAGCGAGCCGATGCCCAGCGCCAGGGTGGCCGGCACCAGGCCGATCCACACCCACTGCGACAGGACGGCGGTCAGCCCGGACTGCCCGAGCGCCCAGACCAGCACCGCCACCAGCGCGAGCACCAGCACCGCCACCGGCCAGCCCAGCATCAGCACCAGCAGGCTGGCGCCCGACAACTGGATTTGCAAACCAGCGGGCATCTTTTGTGGCAGCAGCCACAGCCAGGGCAGCACCGCCAGCGCCGCCAGCGAAGGCGTGAGCAGCGCGCCTCTCAACATGCGCCACGGCTTGAGCCACAGCGCAATACCGAGGCACGTCAGTCCAAACGCCAGTTCAATGAACAACATGCCACCGAGTTTGGCCGAATGGTCGCGCCAAGGACTTGACCTCGGTCAGACAAGCCCGCCCCAACACACCGAGCGGCGCCAGCTCCCAGGGCACCGCCGGGCCGGCTTCGCCGGACGGCCAGTGCCGCCCCCTGGGGGGCTGAGGGCCGCGGCTCCAAGTCTGCCTGCGCAGACTTGGACAGCCCGAAGTGACACCGGCTCCGACGGTGGCGCGGCCTGCAAGGCACGCCGCAGGCGGCGCGGTCACATCCTCGGCATGCCCTTCATGCCAGCCATGCCGCCCATGCGTTTCATCATCTTCATCATGCCGCCGCCCTTCATCTTCTTCATCATGCCCTGCATCTGCTCGAACTCCTTGAGCAGGCGGTTGACTTCTTGCACCTGCACGCCGGCACCGGCGGCGATGCGGCGCTTGCGGGTGGCCTTGATGACCTCGGGCCGCCGCCGCTCCTGCAAGGTCATGCTGCAGATGATGCCTTCCTTGCGCTTGATGTCTTTCTCGGCGCGGGTCAGGTCCGTCTCGGTGGCCTTGGCGGCCATGTTGCCGGGCAGCTTGTCCATCAGGCTGGAGAGGCCACCCATCTGTTTCATCTGGCGGATCTGGTCCAGAAAGTCGTTCAGGTCGAAATCGCCGCCGCTCTTGACCTTGGCCGCGAGCTTCTGAGCCGCCGCGATATCCACCCCGGCGGTGACCTGCTCGACCAGCGCCAGGATGTCGCCCATGCCCAGGATGCGGCCGGCGTGGCGCTCGGCATCGAACACCTCCAGGCCGTCGATCTTCTCGGACGTACCGGCAAACTTGATCGGTGCGCCGGTCACCTGGCGCACCGACAGCGCCGCGCCACCGCGCGAGTCACCGTCGAGCTTGGTGAGGATGATGCCGGTCAGCGGCAGCGCTTCCTTGAAGGCCTTGGCGGTGTTGATCGCATCCTGGCCCTGCATGGCATCGACCACGAACAGCGTCTCCACCGGGTTCAGCACCGTGTGGAGTTCCTGGATCTCGCGCATCAGCGCTTCGTCGATCGCCAGGCGCCCGGCCGTGTCGACCAGCAGCACGTCAAAGTAGTGCTTGCGCGCGTAATCGATGGCGGCGCGCGCGATGTCCACCGGCTTCTGGTCCGGCGTGCTCGGGAACCACTCGGCCCCGGCCTGCGCGGTCACGGTCTTGAGCTGTTCGATGGCGGCCGGGCGGTAGACGTCGCCCGACACCGTCAGCACCTTCTTCTTGCGCTTCTCGATCAGGTGCTTGGCCAGCTTGGCGGTGGTGGTGGTTTTGCCGGCACCCTGCAGGCCGGCCATCAGGATCACCGCCGGCGGCTGAGCCGCGAGGTTGATGTCGGCCACGCCGTCGCCCATGGTGGCGGACAGCTCCCGGTTGACCACGCTCACCAGCATCTGGCCGGGCGTGAGCGAACCCACCACTTCCTGGCCCAGCGCCTTTTCTTTCACCCGGGCGATGAAGTCGCGCACCACCGGCAGCGCCACGTCGGCCTCCAGCAGGGCCATGCGCACCTCGCGCAGCATGTCGGTGACGTTGGTCTCGGTGATGCGGGCCTGGCCACGCATTTCCTTGACGATGCGTGAGAGGCGGTCGGAGAGGGCTGATGCCATGGTGCGCTCGGTTGGGTGGTGTCGGCGGCGGAAGGCCCGGGGTCCCGGTCGCGTGGCGGAACGCCAGCGGTTCGCACGGCCAAGACGCTTTAAACTGTGCGCTGGATTTTAGCTGCGCGCCGCAGCCGCCACACGGCGTCCACACGCAAACCATGAACCTGATTCCCGCCCTTGCAGCCAACCCGCCTGCCGCCCTGCTGTCGGCGGTGGCCGCGCTGTCGTATGCCTTCCTGGCCTGGGCGCATGGACGCATGAAGCCCGGCCAGGTCAAGGGCGTTCTGGCGACCGCTTGGTTTCTGCACCTGGTCGTTCTGGCCACCGCGCTGATGGAAACACCCAGCCGCTTCGGCTTTGGCCCCGCCCTGTCGTTCACCGCCTGGCTGGTGTTCACGGTGTACCTGATCGAAAGCCGCCTCTACCCGCAGATGCGCGCGCGCTGGACGCTCGCGGTGCTGGGCACGTTCGCGATCCTGATTGCCCTGATCTTCCCGGGCGCGCACTACCCGATGCTGAAGTCCGCCTGGTTGCCGCTGCACTGGGCGCTGGGCATCGCCTCCTACGGTCTGATCGGAACCGCCGTGGTTCATGCCTGGATGATGCAGCGCGCTGAAAAAGCCATGCGGCTGGGCACCGCCCTGGAAAGCGCCATGCCTCTGCTCACGCTGGAGCGGCTGACCTTCCGGTTCGTCGGGGCGGGCTTTGTGCTGCTGAGTGCCACGCTGCTGGCCGGCTGGTGGTTCTCGGAGGTGTTCAACGACCACTTCGTGTGGAACCACAAGACCGTGTTTTCCTTCCTCTCCTGGGGCACCGTGGGCATTCTGCTGCTCGGCCGCTGGCGCCTGGGGTGGCGCGGACGCACCGCTGTGCGTACCCTCTACCTGGGCGCCGGCTTTCTGCTCCTCGGTTATGTGGGTTCGCGCTTTGTGCTCGAAGTGATCCTGCTCCGGGCCTGAAGTGCAACACCCCCCGCGCCGCTTCGCGTCACCCCCCCCTCTCGCCTTCGGCGAGAGGGGGAAGGCACTGGCCGTCCGGCAAAGCCGGCCCGGCGCTGCCTCTGGGCTGCACTGTTTCATGCGTCGCGGGTGGCGCTCCGGCGCCATGGAAAACTGATACCCGAACCATGAAATACCTGCTGGTGATCGCCGTGGTGCTGGTGGCCTTCTGGGTCTGGCGCA
>JALOSH010000252.1 GCA_025458545.1 Hydrogenophaga sp. | reverse complement strand
GGCCAGCCAGGGCGTGACGGTGAACGCGATGGCCAGCGAGATCGCCATGCCCATGCTGGCGTTGATCGGGATCGGGCTCATGTACGGGCCCATCAGGCCACTCACGAAAGCCATGGGCAGCAGGGCGGCGATGACGGTGAAGGTGGCCAGGATGGTGGGGCCGCCCACTTCGTCGACCGCGCGCGGGATGATCACCGATAGCGGCAACTCGGGCGTGAGCTGGCGGTGGCGGTGGATGTTCTCCACTACCACGATGGCGTCGTCCACCAGGATGCCGATGGAGAAGATCAGCGCGAACAGCGACACGCGGTTCAGCGTGAAGCCCCAGGCCCAGCTGGCGAACAGCGTGGCCGTGAGGGTGAGGATCACCGCCGCGCCAACAATGACCGCCTCGCGCCGACCCAGCGCCAGACCGACCAGGATGATCACGCTGGCGGTGGCAAAAATCAGTTTGGTGATGAGCTGGTTGGCTTTGTCGGCGGCGGTCTGGCCGTAGTCGCGGGTGATGCTGACCTGCACGTCGTCCGGGATCACCGTGTTCTTCAGGTTCTCCAATCGCTCGACCGCGCCGCGCGCCACGTCCACCGCGTTCTCGCCCGGCTTCTTGGTCACGGTGATGGTCACGGCCGGGTGGTTCTGGCCTTGCTGATCGGGGTGCGCCGCATCCGCCGCGCCCGGGGTGAACCACACGTAGCGCTGGGGCAACTTCGCACCGGCTTCGACCCGCGCCACTTCGCGCAGGAAGATCGGGCGACCCTCACCCGCCTTGCCCGACACGCCCACCACGATATCGCCCACGTCTTGTGCGTTCTGCAGGAATTCACCGGTTTCCACCGACAGCATGCCGGGTTCGCCAGGGGCCGGGTTGGGGTTGACCACCGAGCCGGAAGGCATGGCCTGGTTGGCGGCCGCGATGGCGCCGTGCAGCTGCTGCACGCTCACGCCGCGCTCACGCAGCTTGTTTGGCTCCAGCCACACGTGCACCGCGCGGCCCGGGCCGCCGATGGTGACCACCTCGCGGGTGCCGGGCACGCGCTTGAGTTCGCTCTCCACCGCATGCGCCACGCGCTCCAGGTCGAGTGCGCTCTGAGCGTCTTTTGTCCACAGCGTGGCCGCGAGCACCGGTACGTCGTCGATGCCTTTGGGCTTGACGATGGGCGTCATCACGCCGAGTCCCTGGGGCAGCCAGTCCTGGTTGGCGTTGAGCACGTCGTACAGGCGCACCAGCGCCTCGGTGCGCGGCACGCCGACCTGGAACTGCACGGTGAGCACGGCGACGCCGGGGCGCGCGACCGAGTAGGTGTGCTCGATGCCCTGGATCTGCGAGAGCACGTGTTCGGCGGGCGCGGCCACCATCTTCTCCACGTCGGCGCTGGACGCACCGGGGAACGGGATGATCACGTTGGCCATGGTCACGTTGATCTGCGGCTCTTCTTCGCGCGGCGTGACCAGCACGGCGAACAGGCCCAGCAGCAGCGCCACCAGCGCCAGCAGCGGCGTGATGGCGTTGGACTGGAAAGCGCGCGCCACCGAGCCGGAAAAGCCCAGCTTCTCCAGCGTGGAGGGATCGTTGGGATGGCTCATGGGGTCGCCTTATCTCGCGGCGGGTCGAGCACCCGACAGGCCTGCACGGATCGGGTCGAGCGCCACCCTGTCACCGGCCTTGAGGCCGGCGAGCACCTCCACGCCGTCCCCGTGCGTCGCTCCGGTGCGCACCGCCCGCAGCGCAAAACCCTCGGGCTGGCCCTCGCCCTTGTTCATGACCACATACACGCCGGTCAGCTCGCCCCGGCGCAGCAAGGCGGTGGCGGGCAGCACCAGGCGCTGGCTGGTGGTCTGGGCAGTGCTGCCCGCGAAGCGCACCTGGGTCTGGCGACCCGGCACCTGGTTTGCAGCATCGGCCTCGCTCAGGTTCAGGCGCCATTCCACGGTTTGTGACACCGGATCGGCGGCGGGCAGGCTGCTGGTGGACGCGGGCACCACCCAGCGGTCGGTGCCGGGCAGCTGCACCTCGATCTTCTGCGCCGATTGCGCCAGCGCCTGCATCGAGGCCGGCACGTGCACCACGGCGCGTATCGGTTGCGGCGCGTACACGGTGAGCACGGGCGCGCCCGGCATGGCCAGTGCGCCCGCTTCGGCGTGGGTGGCCAGCACCCAGCCGTCGTACGGCGCGGTCAGGCGGGTGAAACCCTGGGCCACGCTGGCCTGGGTCTGCCCGGCGCGGGCGGCGGCGGACCCCGCTTGCGCGGCACGGTACTGCGCCAGGGCGGCGTCGACCGCCGCCTGGGCCAGGAAGCCCTGGGCGCGCAGATCGCGGGCGCGCTCGTACGCGGCCTGGGCGTTGGCGAGGTTGGCGTCGGCCTGGGCCAGACCGGCCTGGGCCTGCGCCACACCGGCCTGGGTGGCGCGGTCGTCGATCACGGCCAGCACCTGCCCGGCCTTGACGCGGTCACCCGCCTTGACCGACAACGTGGCGATGCGTCCGCTGGCCTGGGCCGAGAGCACGCTCTGGCGCACCGCCTGCAGGCTGCCGTCGAAGACCGCGCCGGAACCCACCGACTGGGCGCCCAGCGCCACCACTGGCACCTGCGGGCCAGCGCTGGCGGCCTCTTGCGCACGCGCCTGGCCCACGCCCCCGATGGCGGCAAGAACCAAAACCCCGGTCAGCGCCCACAGGGCCTGACGGCGGGCGGGCGGCGACAACGGGGCGGCGCGGGCGCGGTCGGGAAAGGAAGCAACAGAACGGGCAGGCATGGACTTCTCCTATACGGCCCGTAGTATACATATATACCCCTGGGGGTACAAGCGCGCACGCGGCGGTGCTGCCGGTGCATGCGGTTTCTCGGCCTTCAGCCGGGCGAGGGCGCCCGCCGTGCCAGCACCCAGGCGCAGGCCACAAAACCGAAGGCCGCCACCACCAGCACCGCATAGGCGGCGCGCAGCCCGAACTGATCGGCCAGCTCACCCATCAGCAGGGCGGCGATCTGGGCGCCGGCGGAAAACACGATCATCAGCAGCGCCGACAGCCGCGGGGCTTCTTGCGGAAAACTGCGCAGCGCAATGCCCAGCAGGATGGGAAAGCCCACCGAGACGCCCAGACCGGTGAGGAAATTGCACAGCGCCAGCCAGGCAAAGGGCGCGTCGGCCGGGCTGAGCCAGACCCCCGACAGCGCCAACGCGGCCAGCAGCCCCAGGCCCTGAATCTTCTGCTCCATGCGCCAGCGGCTGTGCACAAAAGCCTGCCAGACGCGGCCGGTGACCATGCCGGCCATCAGGAACCCCAGCGCCAGGCGCGCGGTCTGTTCGTGCTGGCCCAGGGCCTCGGTGGCGAAACTCACGAACCAGAAATACTGCCCCCATTCCGACAGGCCGCTGCACAGCCCGGCCAGCAGCACCCAGCGCACCAGCGGCTGGCCCAGCAGGCCGGCGTACCCCAGCGGCGCGCTGCCCGCAGTGCCGGGGACGGCGCTGGGGTCGGGCGCGTGGTCGGCCCGGAACTGCACCGAGCGCAGCGGGCCGCGGGGCAGCGTCAGCAACAGCAGCACCAGCGCCAGCGCGGCAAACGCCACATAGGGGCTGCGCCAGCTCGGGTCCAGCGCCAGCGTGCCCGCCGCGATCAGCGGTGAGAGCACCGAGCCGGTGCTGTAGCCCACATCGACCAGGCTGATGGTGCGGGCGCGTTGCTCGGGGTCGTCGCTCAGCTCGGCCAGCAGGCCGTGGCCCAGGGTGAACAGCGCGGTCTCGAAAGTGGCCACCGCCACCATGAAGAAAGCCAACCAGGCAAAGCTGGGCGCCAGCAACACCCCGACCACCGCGACCATCACGGCGGCGGTGTAGGCGCGCAGCAGGCGCCGGGGCGGGAAGCGCTTGGCGATCGCGCCGCCCAGCAGCGAACCGACCGCGCCGCCCGCGCTCCAGATCGCCATCAGCCAGCCGACCTGCTGGTTGGGCGTGACCGCGCCCAGCAAAGCCCCAAAAATGCCCCAGGTGACCGCGCAATACAGGATGACCCAGGCCACATAGGGCAGACCGCGCAAAACGGCGAGCGGGGAACGGGACGGGCTCAAGGCAGACATGCAATCGATCGGGGCGGGGGAAGCGGTCGATTGTCGGCGGGGCAGCCACCGATTCGATGGCGCGGCCGAGAAAAGAAACCGAGCCGTAACCAGCCATCCGCTCAACGCTCTTCAAAGCAACCGCCTCGACGGCGCGCGAGAGTGAACCGAGGATGCGGTGGAACTGGCTTTGCCAGGCCACTCGCATCGCCCCCTGGGGGGGTGACGCCGAAGGCGGCGCGGGGGGAGCCACACTTCCGGCGCGCGAGTCCGAACCGGGGATGCCGTGGAACTGGCTCCGCCAGGCCACAGGCATCGCCCCCTGGGGGGTGACGCGAAGCGGCGCGGGGGGTTA
>JALOSH010000020.1 GCA_025458545.1 Hydrogenophaga sp. | reverse complement strand
CAGCGCCCGCGACGCCGGCTGGCCCCTGGCGCTGCAACTGCTGTTCTACCCCGGCACGGCCGGCCACCAGAACACCGCCAGCCACAAGACCTTCGACAAGGGCTTCCTGCTCGAAGAGGCGCACATCAGCTACTTCTTCAACCACTATCTGCGCGGGCCTGAAGACCGCAACGACTGGCGTTTTGCGCCGCTCGACGGCGTGGACGAATCAGGGCACGTGCGCGACCTGGAAGGCGTCACCCCGGCCTGGATCGGCCTGGCCGAATGCGACCCGCTGGTGGACGAAGGCGTAGCCTATGCCGACCGCCTGCGCATGGCGGGCGTGCCGGTGGACCTGGAGATCTACCCTGGGGTGGTGCACGGGTTCATCCAGTTCGGGCGTGCCATTCCATCCGCCTTGAACGGCCACGCCGATGCCGCTCGGGCGCTACATCTGCAAATCAAGCTCGAATCGCGGTGATCTCCAGCGCATAAGCATCTGCGCATCAAAGTCCGGCTACATTTTAAAGGGCTTCATCAATGATAGATGCCTATCCATTCCTCCCTCGGGGAACATGGAAAAGGCTAGATCATCTTCTTCATCATCCAAAAAACCTGATAGGGTAATGCCTAGATCAAATAGGACTAGAACATTCTTGAGAAATAGAAACGGTTTCTTCTCAAGTGTAAGAATTTTCTCCAGAACGGTTTTGGGGGGATTATCGAAAAGCCGCACCCCCTGAATTTCAACGCCAAATGCCTTTCGACCCCCGCCAAAATGAATAACTTGAGAGTTATCGCCTAATGAGTATGCTACATTGATGTATTCATAATAATCCACTTGCTTTTTTTGGTAGTTTTTCCCTGTTTCACTTGGTTGCCCCCATTTTGCGTGGACCTCTTGCGGGGTCATTCCAAATCGAACATCACCCAGCGAAGTGTAAGGTATGATTTTCAGTGGGTTTGGAAGCATTTGATTATCCTTTCTTGTTTAGAATTCCATGCTTTTCTAAGCATTTAAAGTAAGCCAAGGCTTCTTTTATGGCTTCATTATATTTTTTGGGATCTCCAATCTCTCTGGCAACTCTGCGAACATCTTTCACCTCCACTGCCATTGCATCTCTCCATTTTCCTTCGTTGAGCAGTCCAGCAATGTCTGCTATGTAGTCAGCATAACCTGCAGATTGTCCATTGCTTGAAGTCTTTCCATGATCCTTGGGGTTCATCTGAATGGCGGGACCATCTTTTTTAACCAATGGACTCGCCTTGTCTGTTGGCATATGGTGCGAATCTTTCCCATCTCTTCTAGGTTTAGTGGTTTCGGAATGCGCGCCTCCACGATAATCGCCTTTCCCATTGCCTTTCTTCAGGTGATCGCAAGGGCCTTTTGGTTTTTTCTCTTTCTTCTTGGCCTTATCTTTATACTTGTTAACAGGCGTATTGCCTTTCTTGGGGCCATTTTTCTTCACTGCTTGCTTGGTCGCCTGAGGCGCTTGCTTTACGACACCTTTGCCAACTTTGGGAGCCTGCTTCGCTGCTTGAATGGCGACTCTGATGACAATCGGTGCCGCCACGCGCACCACAGCCACGACGACAGCGATTAATGGGAAAGGCATTTTCCATTGTCCTCAATCGGCGTGATTGTGCGTGGTGAAGTCCATGTGCCGACACACATTGAGCCCTTCCACAAACACATTCATCGACCAGGACTTGAAATAGCACTTGCCTTTGATGACCTTGGTGGCGGCGCCCTGTTTGAAAGCCTTTGTGGCGGGCTCGTTGCCCGTGCTGGTCGAGAAATAGCTTTTGTCGCGCTGCATGATCTCCTGCCCCTCGATGAACACCGTGGTCGAGCCGTTGGTGGTGTCTTTGGCAAAAGCGGTGTTGGGGTAGGGCAGCGGGATGCCGACCTTCGCTGGCTTGGGTGGGCTGAAACAAACGTCTGGAAACGCGGTGGCGGCCACTCCGCTGGCTGTTTTGGCGGCAATGCACATGCCGTTGGCGTAGACCTCGTGTCCCATTCAAAGCTCCTTAAAACGAAAAACCGCAGCGCCTCGCAAACCGTCGGCGTTGGTGGCATGAATCAGTGGCCTTGCCAGGGTATGGCCGGGCAAATAGCCCTTGATGGCCGCGTGCCAGGCCCAGGCCATGGACAACGGCACGAAAGCGGCGCCGACTTCTCCGACACACTCCGCGGCAAGCCACATGGCGGGCAGTGGCTGGTTTGATGATTGAAAAGCCCGCGCTTCGGCCAGCCCACTTTCTTTAAAGCCAGCTTCGGTGCCGTTGCAGTCGGCCAGGCGAACGGTGATGTCGTCTGGCGTGCAGTTGCACAGTTCACAGGCGCTTTCCATGGCTGCGGCCAACTCCATACCGTCGATTGGTATGGGCTTGCGGTTGGCGGCATCGGGGCGGCTTTCCGCTGGGATGGCCTCGGGGTCCGTGATGGTGAACGCCGCTGCATCAAAGACCATGCTCAATCGGGGAGTGGTGTTTACTTCCTTTGCTTTTCTGTCCAACACCTCCAGCAACAAGGCGACCGCGGCCTCGCCAGGCACCAAGCCATTTGGGTTCTCGAGTGTGAGCAGCTGCAGGGTTTCTTCGAGTTCGTTCAGCGCATCTCCATCGATCAACGAGTCTGTTGCCAGCAGCAGTACTTGCTTGTGTTTGCCCTCGTTCATCATGGTTTGCGCCGCTGTCATGGCGATCAATCCGCCTGTTCGACCGTGTGCAAGGCAGGCAGAAGCTGAATGCAGTTCCACGCCCAACCGCCGAGCAATGCTCTCAAGCAGAGCTTGGTCGTTGGCCGGGCGACCGAGGCGCGAAGCCTCTGGGGTGCACAGCAGCCAAGGTATGTTCGAAAGTTGGTCCAGATCCAAAGGGGCAGAGAGCTGTTGAATGGCGCGCACGGCCATTTCTACCAACCTTTCTACGCCCACCAGGGCAGGATCAACAGCTGCACGCGAGGCCACCACGGGATTCCCGTCTTGATCGTTGAAATCGGTTTCCTTGTGGTTGTTGAACCGAGCGCGCATGGCGGCGCAGGTGGACACCACATCGTCACCCACTGCGGTCACGGCACCAGCGCCCCGAATCACAACGGCGGGCAATGTCATTGCTTGGGCCCTCCATTCACCAAGCTGCCTGCAGGGCTGCGCGCTACCCTCAATTGTTCTCGGAGGTCCTCCAGATCGATGAAGGTGGGCACGATGGGGGCCAGTTGCTCCCGTTGCGCTGGCTCACCAAACGACACGGCCTCAATTTCCAGCAAGCTTTCGTTCAATGCAAATGTGCGCCGCGCAATAACGAAGAACCGTCCCGCATCTGGCTCAAATACCAGGGTATCGGGCCGAAGTTGCACCCGGGTGCTGGCACCTCGCCGGGGATGAACGGTGGCTACAAACTCCATGGCCGGGAGCTGAAACTTCACGACACTGCCAAAGCGGCTTTGCGCCGCTGTGAGGTACTTCAAGACGATCTCATCACCCGCCTGAATGGCGGGTAGCCATTGGTCCTGGCTGGTGCTTTGAAAGAAGCGCGCATCAAAGTCGGCTGGCAAGTTGGGCCAGACCTTGTGTTGCCATTCTTCGTCGTAGGTGCCCGCCCATGCCGCGCGCGGTGCAGAAGAACGTGCCACCGGACCCAAGCCCAGCACGGGAAAGTCCTTCACCGGTTTTTCAAACCGCTGATTCATGGGTTCAAACTGGGGCATACGCATGCCATCGGCCAGACGGTGGTCTGGATCGGCGCAGTAACCGGTGCCAACAGGATTGAATTCGCACCAGGCATCATCCCGTTCGGCACGAGACGGATCCAATCCGCCAAAACTGAGTCCGTACGAAAGTTGAACCGATTGCACCGCAGCAATATCGTCTGCGCGACCACCCATCCAGCCTGATCGCCAGACTCTAGGACCCGCGGCCACCAGGTACTTGCTGTGCTTGCCAATGCCGATACCAAATGGCAGGTGCTGCCGAGGCTTTCCGTCCTGTGAGTGCGCTGACCCCAGCACCACATACTCAGGATGCACTTTTTCTTCGGAAAGTTCGGCTTCGTAAAGCGAGACAGGATTGGCTTCAGGGCCAACCAGCACATCGGCATAGGCCCACGGAACCTGCTCTGCGGCAACGGTGGCCAGCTCACCCTGTGCTGGCAGGTTGTAGGTCGCCTTGACCATCAAAGCCGCAAGTTCGTAGCCTTCCCGGTCGCGCGTGCTGCGCACATCCACGACGAAAGGAAGATGATTGTGAATGTTCACAGCGCGATCAATTGAGTGAAACCGATGCCCCACGCACGGCGTTTTGACCAGAGGCCCGGCTCAGCAATTCAGTGCCCCGAAGTTCAATGCTGCCGTCGGCGTTCATCACCAAGCTGGCCTTGCCGCAGCGCAGCGTGATGCGCTGTCGGGCCGAGAGCGTGAGGGTATCGCCGTTGATCTCCAGTGTGACGGGGGCAGCAAGTGCGTCAGGAGCGAGGGTGGACAGCAAGGTGGTGGCGTCCATCTCGGGCAAGATGCCCGCGACGATAGGGAAGGGCATATCGCCGGACACAAATTGAAGAAGCACCGATTGACCAGGCAACACCTCACCCACGTGCTTCAAGACGGCTGCTCTTTGTGCCTGCGCTGATGGGTTTTCCGGGTAAGTGACCCAGCATGTTGTGCCGTCAATAGAGCCTACGACCAAGCCGCGGCGAGGCATTGACGATCGCGTGGTTTGGACGATAGCCTTGGTCTCACCGCTTGGTGAGACCGTGGTTTTGCTGGGGCTGCGGGTTTTGGTCATACGGCCTCGCTGAGTTCGGGGGAAAGCTTGTCCAGCACCAACTGCTGGACCGAGACTTTGCTTCTAACTGGGAAAACGGTTTTACCCTGCGCGCGCATCGCCGCAACTTCGCGGTCCGCTTGGCGCCCGTAGCGCAGCACGCGCAACAGGTGCTGCGTGTCGTCGACGCGTTTTCCCAGGAAACAGTAGGGCCCCGGCAGTGCCTGTCCGTGGGCATCAAACCAGTCTCGCGCTGCTTGGAAGGCCAGGACCAGCCTGGTTTTTTCGATGATGTGCTGCTGGTGCGTCCAAGCGAGTCCTTGCTCGGCAAGTGCATCGAAACCGGTGATTCTTCGAAAAGCGTCCAGTGCCAACACAGCAATTTCTGGCTGACTGGCGCTCTGCAGCAGGTGGGGCAGCATGCCCGTCTCGCCACTGATACCTGCAGCCAGAAAGACAACCGCGGGATCATCACCCCGCGTCACGGCTTGCTGAAAACAGTCAAAAGCCTGCTGTGGTTTCTGCAGGATGTAGGTGCACAGGTCCGAGGGGGAGAACAAATCGGGGATAACCCTTGGATCGGCGAGTTCAAGTACGCAGTGCCCTTGTACCTGGCCCCAGGCGTCAATGAACCTGAGTTCGTCGGGGCGATGGCTCTGCATTGCCACGCGAACCCGTTCGGGGTCATCGATTTTGTGATCCTCGGACGGAGCCCCACACAGCGACGCCATCCAGTCGTCCGAGCAAGCCAGCGGTATACATCCCAACCATCGCATCAACTGGCGGTATGCGGTGAAAAGCATTTGTTGGTCGGGAACTCGTTTGAGCCAAGTCTCGCTGTAGGTTTGCACGCCACCCTGCATACGCAATACGAACAGGCCTGCAACCAGATCGGCCATGAAATCGGGAGCGGTCGGGTTCATTTGTGCACACAAATGGGTGAACACTTCAGCAGGGTCGAGGCTCGCACCGTCGGCATAGATCGAGAGCCTTTCGTCAAGATCTGAAAACGACGTGAGCACGCCATGATGAAGCAGCACAGGGCTGGTGTCTCTTCGCCACCAAGCCAAAGCCAGTTCCGTCACATGGCGGCGCGTGATCTCTGCAACTGCCATGGCGCGTCAATTGTTGTGAATGTTGCTGGCAACGTTCTTGATGGTGCCGCCAGCTTTTTCATTGATGTCGTTCGATGCGTTGAACGAGATGTCCTTGCCATTGATGGTGATCGTGCCATCGGCCTTCATGACCAGCGTCGCCATTCCCACGGTGATTGAAAGCTCATCCGTCACGGTAATGGCGTACTTGGCACCAACGGTGGAGCTCTTGCTCTGGCCGATTTGCTCACTCTGAGACAAACCCACCGTTGTATTCATCACCAAGCCGACCGAGGTTTGGTAGGCGCCACCGATCGTCAGCGCTTTCGCCAGGCCAATGCTTTCGGCTTTGGCCAAGGCAATGGTTTCGGCCTTGGCGCCGCCGATGGTGACACTTCGGTTTCCGCCGATGTTCACGCTCTCGTCGGCGGCCACGCTCTCAGTTCTGCTGGCACCAATGCTGATTGTCTCGTTTGCACCCACCGTCTCCGTCCGGTTCGCCCCGATGCTGATGGTTTCGTTCGCCCCTACGTCTTCCTTGCGGTCAGCGCCAATACTGATCGTCTCGTTCACGCCCACGGATTCGGTACGGTTGTTGCCGACGCTAACCGTCTCGTTGTTGCCGATGCTCTTGCTGCGGTCCACACCCACGCTGTGGCTCTCGCAGTTTTCTACTTCGATGCGCTGGTCTTTTTCGGCGTGCAGCCAGACTTCTTCCTGGCCCTTTTTGTCTTCAAAGCGCAGCGCGTTGGCGTTTTCGTAGCCGCCGCCCTGGCTCGATCGGCTGAGCATGCCGGTCTGCGTCTTGTTGGCCGGCAGGTCCCAGGGCGGCATGTTGTCCTGGTTGTAGACGCGCCCTGTGATCAGCGGCCGGTCCGGGTTGCCGTCGAGGAACTGAACCAGCACCTCCTGGCCGATGCGCGGGATGGCGACGAAGCCGAAGTTGCTGCCGGCCCAGGTGGAGGCCACGCGTACCCAGGCTGAACTCTTCTCGTCGTAGGCGCCTTCGCGGTCCCAGTGGAATTGCACCCGTACGCGGCCAAATTCGTCGGTGTGGATTTCTTCGCCCGCCGGGCCGACCACCAACGCGGTCTGCAGGCCGTAGATCTTGGGCTCGGTGCTGGAGAAGCCGCGCCCCGGGTTCCAGGGGATCTTCTTGCGCAGGCAGCGCAACTGGTAGCGGTATTCGGAAGGGGTGGCCGCACCCGCGGGGTAGTTGTTGTTCGCGCGGTGGTGGACTTCTGTGATCAGGAAGTCGGCGTCTTCGTCGTCCGAATCCAGCAGCGAGTAGTTGCGGTGACCGGTCAGACGGAACGTGCGTCCGGGCTGCACCCGGTCGTCGTCCCCCGTGCCTTCAAAGTGCTTGGCCGCCGCTTCAATCTCCTGCATGCGCAGGCGCACGAAGTCGTCACCGGATTCTTCGTTGGCAAACCGGTAGGCGCCCGCGTATTCGTACACCTCCAGCGCACCGGTCAACGTCGGGGGCAATCCCTGCTCGTTGATGGTGGGCACATCGGCCTGCTGGGGGCGAGGCCGTTTGAAGTCGAAGCTGCTGGCTGCGACCTGTGTCGAGGCGATTTGCCGCACCGGCGCAAAGTTGAGCATGCCGGCCTGGCGCACGCCGTTGTCGCCCTGCCACTCGATGTTGCAACTGCTGCCGTCAATCGGGTCGCAGGCGGTGCTGTCGCCGCTGAGCACGAGCGTGTGACCGTCGTGGCGGTGTTCGTACCAGTAGTGCCAGCCCAGTGCTTCCCAGCGGCGGTGCAAGTAGTTGTGGTCGCTTTCGTCGAACTGGCAGGCATCGGTCATCACCGGGTCGGCGCTCAGGTCGCTCACGCGCCAGTCGGCCTGCACGTAGTCGCCAAAGATCAGCCCGGTCTGCTCTTCCACCGTCTTGCCATGGAAGAGGTAGTTGTCTTTGCGGTAGCGCAGAAACGCCATCCACGGGCGCAGCTCTGCCTGGTAGTAGGTGAAGCCGGCGTCGTTCTTGATGAAGCGGAAGTCGAACACGTAGCCATTGAACCAGCGCTGGCCGCCGTCGGTGCGGGCCAGCTCGATGCTCATCATCTTGCCCAGCACGTCTTTGAGGGCAATGTCGGAGCGGTCGGACAAAATCTCGATGGTGTAGTGGAAGTCGCGACTCAAGGCCTCGTGGGCGTCGAGCTTGTTGGCCACCAGCAACGTGGCAGCCGGGCCATCGTCCTTGGGGAACGAAAGCTTCAAGATGCGCTTGGTCTGGCGCTGCTCGTTGATCAGGGCGTACAGAGTCTGTACCGCGTCCTGGACGTTGCTCATGTATTCCTCCCTGGGTCGTTGTTCGCAGAGGCCAAGCATGGACAGCTGCGTGACAAGACGACTAACTAGTTGGTGTTAATTTATCACGGACAAGTCCCTCGGCGCATCCCGCGTTCGGGGCAGCCGGTGCAGACCTTGACCAGACGACAATCAGACCATGACCGCTCAACGCTCTGACTTCCGCTTCTTCCACCGCCTGCGCGTACGCTGGGCCGAGGTGGACATGCAGAAAATCGTCTTCAACGCGCACTACCTGATGTACTTCGACACCGCGATCGCCGACTACTGGCGCGCGCTGGCCTTGCCGTACCAGGACACCATGGACAGCCTGGAAGGCGATCTCTACGTGGTCAAGGCCACGGTGGAATTCCATGCTTCGGCCCGGGTTGACGACCAGGTCGAGGTGGCGATGAAGTGCAGCCGCATTGGCAGCTCGTCGATGACCTTCACCGGCGCCATCTTTCGGGGCGACGAGCACCTGATTTCGGGCGAAATCATCTATGTGTTTGCCGACCCGGCCACGCAGACCTCGAAGCCGGTCCCACAGGCACTGCGGGACATCCTGCTCGGCTACGAGGCGGGCGAAGCCATGGTGACGGTGACGGTGGGCACCTGGAGCGAGCTGGGCACCGATGCCCGGCGCCTGCGCACCGAGGTGTTTGTGGACGAGCAGCACATTCCCCAGGCGCTGGAACAGGACGCCGCCGATGACGGCGCCTTGCATGCCGTGGCCCGCAACCGCCTGGGTAGGGCGGTGGCCACCGGCCGCCTTCTGGCGGCGGGGCCGGGCGTGGCGAAAGTCGGCCGAATGGCGGTCGACCGGGTGCTGCGCGGTGGGTACCTGGGCCAGCAGGTGCTGCGGGCTCTCACCGAGGCGGCCCGTGCCCGTGGCGACCGCGAAGTGATGCTGCACGCGCAGCGCAGTGCCGAAGGCTTTTATGTGCGCCAGGGCTACCAGCGGCGCGGCGAACCGTTCGACGAGGCCGGCATTGCCCATGTGGAGATGTTCACGCGCTTGTAAGCGGGTGTGAGCCGATCGCCCCGGGCGGGCGGACCCGGACTGGGCAGCGGCGACAATAGCGAACTTTGGTACCCGCCTCCTGCGGCCGGCACCGCCCGGTCGCGCCTGGCGGGTCCGGCCTTTCCCTCCAGAACAGTTCTTCATGGCCAAGAAAAAGCGCAATCCACCGCCGCCTGCCGGCGCCAACCCGACGCCGCGCAACGAACCGGTCGCCGCATCCGCCTCGCCCGTCCGGGCCGCCGCCACAGCGGCGCCCGCCACCCAGCCACCCCTGCCCGACGAGGTGAAGAAGGGCGACTGGACGGTCGCGATCCTGGCGCTGATGATGTTCCTGGCCCCAGCCCTGGGCGTGCCCCACGAGCTGATGCTGCAGGACACCTTGAAGTCCATCGTGGTGTCGTTCGCCGCGCTGGGAGCGGCCTTGTTCTTTTTCTGGAACCAGCGCAACCGCGACGCCGCCTTGCGCTGGCACGCCCTGGTCTGGCTGCCGATGCTGCTCACCGTGTACGCACTGGGCAGCATGGTCTGGTCGCACACCTACCTGGCCGGGGTCGAGGCGATCCGCTGGTTCATCTTCACGCTCATCGTCTGGCTCGGCCTGAACACGCTGGACCGCGAACGCCTGCCCATGCTGGCCTGGGGCATCCACACCGGGGCCGTGGTGGCCTCGCTCTGGACCGCCTTGCAGTTCTGGACCGACATGGCGTTTTTCCCGCAGGGCCCCAACCCGGCGTCGACCTTCGTCAACCGCAACTTCTTCGCCGAATTCCTGGTCTGCACGCTGCCGTTTTCGGTCTGGTTGCTGGTGCGGGCGAAGAACAGCGCCACCGTGGCGCTGCTGGCGTTTTCGCTCGGCTTCAACCTGGTCGCGATGTTCATGACCGGCACCCGCTCGGCCCTGATCGCGTTTTTTGCCTTGTTGCTGGTCATGCCCGTGATTTTGTGGCGCTACCGCCGGCAGCTCGCCGCCACCAGCTGGGACTCGGGCAAGCGCATCCTGGCCGCCGGTGTGCTGCTGGCCAGTGTGATGGGGCTGGGCCTGATCAGCACCGGCAACCCCAAGCTGATCGAGGAAAACCGCGTCGAAGGCCGTGGCCTGAACGCGCTGGAGCGGGGCTTTGCCCGGGCCAAGTCGATGACGCAGACCGAGGAATACACCGAGCGCTCGTTCTCGGTGCGCTGGGTCATGTGGCAGGCCACCGGCCGCATCATCCAGCAGCGCCCGCTCACCGGCGTGGGTGCCGGGGCCTGGGAAGTCGACATTCCGCTCTACCAGAACGAGGGCTCCCAGCTCGAAACCGACTATTACGTGCACAACGAGATCCTGCAGCTGCTGGCCGAGTACGGGTTGGTGGGCTGGATCTTCCTGCTGTCGCTGGTGGCCTACCTGCTGCGAGCGACCTGGCGCACCTGGTGGCTCAAGGGCGACCAGGCGCAGGCTGAAGGCTTGTTGCGGGCCATCACGCTCGCCGGTCTGCTGGCGTTTCTGATCGTGAGCAACGCCGGATTCCCCTGGCGCATGGCCAGCACCGGGGCGCTGTTTGCGCTGTTGCTGGCGATCCTGGCCGCGTCGGACGCCCGGCTGGCTCAGCGCGGCTGGTCGGCGGCCACCCGCCTGTCGTGGAAACCGGTGGTTTCGCAGGTCGCGGCGGTCACCACCATGGGGTGTCTGGCGCTGGCGGCCTACATCACGCAGCAGGCCGCGGCGAGCGAAAGCCTGATCGTGCGCGCCACCAAGATCGCGCTCTCGGTCAGCCAGTCGGGCGACTACAACAACCCGAAATGGACACCCCAGCGCGAGGAGATGCTGCGCCTCATCAAAGAGGGCATTGACATCAACCCGCACTACCGCAAGATCACGCCGATGGTGGCCGACGAGCTGGCCAAATGGGGCGACTGGAAAAACGCGGTTTGGATCTGGGAGTCGGTGCTCGGCTCGCGGCCCTATGTGGCGGCCATCATGTCCAACGTGGCCCGGGGCTATGCCCAGATGGGAGAACCCGACAAGGCCATGGCCATGCTGGAACGCGCCAAAACGATCCAGCCCAAGGCGCCCTCGGTGCGGTCGCTGGAAGTGATCCTGCTCAGCCGCAACGGCAACGAGCCCAAGGCACTGGACATCGCTCGCGAAGACATCATGGCGGGCAAGTACGACTACGACATGGTCAACACCGGCTTTGTGCTCGCGATGCGGGCCAAAGACTGGGACCTGGCCATCAAGTCCATGGAGCTGCGCAACAAGGGCTGGCCGGCCAACAAAGCCGATGGCGACGCGAAGATCGGCAACGCCTGGATCGGCAAGGGCGATGTGAACAAGGCCCTGGAGTACTTCCGTGCCGCCCTGGCCGCCACGCCACCCGAGCAGCGCCAGACCATGCTCAACGGCATTCCTCAGGGGCTCTGGCCCATGTTGCAGAAATAAGCGCTTGCGCCCGCCGCCAGGGCGCCACTGTTCACCAGTGCAGCTGCTGGCTGATGCGGCTGTCCGGGCTCCAGCCCTGCGGCGTGTGGGTCCATTCGTGCAGTTCCACGCGCTGGCCCGAACGCTTCGGCCAGGCCCGCAGCACCAGGCTGCTGCGGGTGCCGTAGCCTCGCTCGGGCAGCCGCACGAACGGGCTGGACAGACCGCTTTCCAGATCCAGTGGCACGCCGGTGTCGGGCAACTCGTGACCTGCCGCCAGGGTGTCATCGGCCAGCGCGCGCGACAGCGGCTGCAGCCAGTCACCGGGTTGCGCCAGGGCTTGGCGCACGGCCGTTTTCAGTCGCTGGGTTTTGGGCCAGGGCGTGTCGAGCACGGCGTTTGACAGGCCATAGACACCCGGCGCCAGGCGGCGCTGATGCAGAGCCACCGGTGGATCATCGCCATGCGGTTGCAGGGGATCGCGGTTGCCCAGCCAAACCCAGCCGCCGTCGCGCACGTCGCCCACCACCAGGTTGAAACCACCGTAGGCCGCCGGGTCGATGTGGCGCACCCACGCATCCAGCGAGCCACTGCCTTGCAACCAGCCGGTGGCGAGTTCGCCACGGCTTCGCGCGCCGGGCCCGGGGCGGGCGCTGCGCACGTTGGTCAGCATCGCCACGCGGCCGGATTCGCTCACCCCCAGCCAGGTGCCGCCATCGCGCAGGTCGCGCCCAGCCCAGATGCCCGCCCGGTCGTCTTCGGCCCAGCGGTGCAGGGCGGCGGTGGGGCGGTCGAAGAATTCGTCGCGGTTGGACGCGATCAGCAGAAGACAGTCGGGCGCAGCGTCGATGGCGAATGCGATCAGGCACATGGCGTCGGCCTGTGTCGGGTGCTGGTCGGCCGGTCAGATGTCGTCGAGCAGCGGGTAGGGCAGGGGCAGCAGGCTGAGCGCCGGGCCGGTCGCGCTGCCGGCGTGCAGCTGCCCGCCCGCGGCGGCGCTGGTCTGCATGGAGACGATCGCGTCCCAGCCGCCCTCGGGGTGCGCAGCCGCGGCGGCCACGGTGCCGCAGGGCTGGTCGGCGTCGCTGCTGTGGAACACATCCTGGCCCACGGTCAGGGCGTCAGCGCTGTGCACCAGGAACGCCCGCCGCTTGAGCGTGCCGCGAAACTGGCTGCGCGCCACCACCTCCTGGCCGGGGTAGCAACCCTTCTTGAAGTTGACCCCACCCAATGATTCGTGGTTCAGCATCTGCGGCACGAAGGCTTCCACGGTGGGCAGGCTGATGCCGGCCACCCCGCTGCGCACCTCCAGCCAGGGCCAGATGGCTTCGGGCAGGCGTTCGCCGGAGGGCGGTGGTGTTTCTGCCGGTGCCACCCACAGGGCGCGCCGCAGTCCGTCGGCCGGATACAGCACCGCGGTCTGCGCGCCGTCGGCTCCGGTTTGAGTGCTCCAGACCGGGCCAGACGCGGGCGCCGACGAACCCGCGAGACCCCAGACTTGAAACGTGTCGCTGGCGTCTCTCAGCTTGGCTTTGGCCCGCAGCACGAACATCGACAGCCGCTTGAGCGTGGCCGGCAGCACATCGCGGCTGCAGACCAGCAGGATGTCGTCGTGTGCGCGCTTGAAGCCCACAAAGCTCGCGAGCATGCGACCTTTGGGCGAACAAAACGAAGCCAGCCGGGCCTCGCTCAGTCCCAGCAGCGAGAAGTCCTGGGTCAGCTGGCCGTGCAGGAACTTCGCGGCCTCATCGCCCTGCGCGCGGATCACGCCCAGTTCGGGCAGCGGGGTGACGCCGTTGAAGCGGGCAGGGTCTGCGAGAGTGGTGGTCATGGGCTGGGATGGAGGGTGTTCTGAAACGACTCGAAAGCAACGCTCGATTATGATCTTTGGCCCGGTGCCTGGCCGGGTTGCTGTCCCTTGTCCCCGCTCGCCGTCTGCCCGTGAAACGTCTCTTGTTGTGGTTGATGCTGCCGCCCGTGTTCGCGCTCGGGTTGGCGGCCGCATGGGCTTGGTGGTGGGTCGGTCAGCCGCTGAGCCTGCCCGCCAGCGTCAGCGCCCAGGAACCCCTGCCGCTGAACATCGAGCCCGGCACCTCGGCGCGCGGCACCGCCGAAGCGGTGGTGCGGGCCGGTGTGCAAACCTCGCCCGAGCTGCTGTTCGCCTGGTTCCGGCTGTCGGGGCAGGCGCGCAGCATCAAGGCCGGCAGCTACGACATCGAACCCGGCGCGACGCCCCGCAGCCTGCTGACGAAGTTCGTGCGGGGTGAACAGGCCCTGCGCAGCCTGACCCTGCTGGAAGGGTGGAACGTGCGCGAGGTGCTCCAGGCCGTGCGCGGTTCGCCCCACCTGATGCAGGACATCGAAGGCCTGGGGCATGCCGAACTGATGGCGAAGATCGGCTATCCGGGTCTCCATCCGGAAGGGCGTTTTTTCCCGGACACCTACCGGGTGGCCAGGAACGCGCCCGCTTCCAGCGTGTTGCAGCAGGCTGCCAAAGCGATGGAGCAGCGTCTTGCGCAAGCTTGGGCCCAGCGCGCTCCCGACGCCATGGTTCGCACGCCTGAGGAGGCCTTGATCCTCGCCAGCATCATCGAAAAAGAAACCGGCGTGGACAGCGACCGCGCGCTGGTCGCCGGGGTGTTCAACAACCGCCTGCGCATCGGCATGCGCCTGCAAACCGACCCTACCGTGATCTATGGTCTGGGCGAAAGGTTCGATGGCAACCTGCGCAAGATCGATCTCCAGACCGACACACGCTACAACACCTACACCCGTGCGGGCCTGCCCCCCACGCCGATCTCCATGCCCGGCATGGCCTCGTTGATGGCGGCGGTGCAACCGGCGGCCACTCCCGCGCTGTATTTTGTGGCCCGGGGCGACGGCAGCAGCCAGTTCAGCGCCACCCTGGCCGAGCACAATGCGGCGGTGCGTCGCTACCAACTCCGATGAGTCTTGAGAGCCCCACCATGACCCCACCGGCCACCGGTCTTTTCATCAGTTTCGAGGGCATCGACGGCGCGGGCAAGTCCACCCACATTGCGGGTCTGGCCGAGGC
>JALOSH010000251.1 GCA_025458545.1 Hydrogenophaga sp. | reverse complement strand
ACCACGCCGTGGTTGAGCGTGAGGCGGCCACGGCGCGCGTGGCCTTCGGTCTTGAGCAGGTCGAACTGGAGCATGGGGCGAATTGTCGCCGAGTGTCCCCGCAGCAGGTTTCGCCGCCGGGCCGCCCCAAGGCGAAACGCGCCCCTCGGGGGCAGCGACCCGCGCAGCGGTGGAGCGTGGGGGTTCTGAATTCGCCGCCGGGCCGCCCCAAGGCGAAACGCGCCCCTCGGGGGCAGCGACCCGCGCAGCGGTGGAGCGTGGGGCTCCTTCTTTTCAGTTGTTGACGACGGGCTCCAGGGCCAGGATCCAGGCCACCACCTTGGCCGCGTCGACTTCGCTGATGGCGACCTTGTTGGGCGGCATGGACAGGCCGTTGACCTTGCCCTTCCAGTGGCTTTCGTAGGGGCTGGAGCCGGCCATCACGGTGGCGGTCAGTTGCTGCTGGGCGCCTTTCACGCTCTTGTACTTGGCGGCCACGTCGCGCCAGGCCGGACCGAGGGGCGGCAGGCCGTTCGGCCCTTGGCGCCGGGCTCGATGTGGTGGCAGGTCATGCAGCCTGCGCCAGTGGCGAGCTGGATGACGGCTTCGTCGTCGCCCGCGGCGGCCCAGGCGGGCGCAGCGATCAGCAGTGCGGTGAGGATGGGCAGGTGGCGGTTCATGGTGCGAGGCTCCGGGTTCGCTGGCGGGACCACCGAAGGCTAGCAGCGTCATCCGGGCGAATCTTGATCTTGGTCAAGCTGCCCAGGTTGTTGCTCCAATCGAGACGCTGGCGCGCACCGCCTGGCGTTCAGCGTGCCGCGTCGTCCGCTTGCGGCGCCACCACCATCACGGTGCGGTTGCGGTCCTCCACCACCCACAAGCGGCCCTGGCTGTCCAGCGTGATCCCGGCCGGGTTGCCCAGCGGGCGCAGGCCTGGCATGGCCGACCAGCCCGCGACGATGTTTTCTCGCGCTCCCTGCGGCCGCCCGTCGGCGCCGAGCCGCCAGGCCACGATGCGCTGACCCTGCGCCCGGTGGCCATGCCACACGGCCAGCAGGCGCCCGCTCCAGGGTTGCCCGGTCTGCCCCGCAGCGGCCGGCGGCACCGCCAGCAACTGCAGCGGTGCCACATGGGCCGGCCAGGCCATGGCGGGCGCGCGAACGCTGGACGGCCCACAGCGCGCGCGGCCTTCGTAGCCGCGCGCGGCCACCTTGCGGCCCTTCGCATCGCTCACGCATGTGGGCCAGCCATGGTGCGATCCCGGGCTGAGTTCGTTGAGCTCTTCGGCCGGCAAGTGGGCATCGCTGTAGTCCACCGAGTTCTCGGCCTGCCACAGCCGTTCGGTGCCCGCCGGGCCGGGTGTCACGGCCAGCCCCAGCGAATTGCGCAGGCCAGTGGAATAGGGCCGCAGCGATTGCAGCGTGAAGCCGGGGCCGCCGAGTTGGGCCAGGTACACCGCCGCGCGGGGCTGCGACCCTTTGGTTTCCGGGCAGGGCAGAGGCTGCCCCTGTTGCTGATTGCGGCAGGCGTCGCTGGCCGAGCCGATGTTGATGAACAGGCGTCCACCGCGGCCAAAGGCCAACTCCTTCAACGGGTGCGCGCCGTCGGCGGGCAGGCCGGTGATGACATCTTCTCGCTGCGGTGTTGCGCCCACCGGCGTGCGCCAGATGGTGCCGGCCTCGCCGATGTAGATCTGCCCGTCGGGCCCGCGCGCCAGACCGTGCGGACGGTCCAGACCACTGGCCAGGGTGCGCATCAGGGGTTGAGAGCCGTCGGTGCGCATTTCCAGCAGGCGGCCCTGGCGCGGTTCCCAGCTGCCCATGTCCACGATCCAGAAGCGCCCGGGCGCCACCTCCAGCAGACGGCGTGGCTTGCGCAGACCGTGCTCTGCCGTGGCCACCAGGCCCACGCACCAGCCCTGGGCGACCTTCAGCGCAATGCGCGGATGCTCGGCGCAGTTGCCCCGGGTGGCATAGGCGGTGTTCGCCACGGCGGGCAGCGCCAGGGCCATGGCAAACAGGCCTGCCAGGGCGGCAGACAGCGGGGAGGGCAGCATGGGCGCTATTGTCGGGCCCACGCGGGCTGCCCTCAGCGACGGAATGCACGGAACCGGCCGATCCGTTGTCTGGCGCCTGTTTCAGGGAGCGCCGAGGTGGGATTTCGATACGGGGTTGGGGGTGGGCCTTCCGCCAGCGCCACCTGACCGGGGCGGGCGGGCCTGCGAACCGCCTCAGCGCAGTGTGGGCAGGCTGGTCGATGTGTTCAGCTGACGCGCCGGGTCGGCGCTGGGCAGGGTGTCGGACCGGTCCCAGCCCCAGGCAAACACCAGCGCCAGGCACAGCGAAAGCAACAGGGCAAAGCCCAGGCGAACCAGGATTTCAATCACGAAGTCACCCGCAGAAAATGTTTACCAAGGTGTTCATATTTTGCCGGACACCCCGGCTGCATTGGATGGTTTTTGCTTCCAGGTTGCACAAAACCGGCGCTGCTCCACACCGGTGCGGCGTTTTGTCCACAAACGGGTACTCAGGCCGCGGGTGAACCAAAGTGCGCAGCGACCAGCGCGCGCAGCCATTGGTGCCCCGGGTCGCGGTGCAGGTGGCTGTGCCAGAACTGGGCGATGGTGTTGACCGGCAGCTTGAGCGTGAGCGGCCGGGCCGCCAGATGGTGCGGCGCCAGCATCCGCTCGGCCAGGCGCTCCGGCACCGTGGCCAGCAGGTTGGCGCTACCCAGCACATGGCCCAGCGCCACATAGTGCGGCACGGTGAGCTGCACCGTGCGCTCCACGCCGAGCCGCTCCAGCGCGGCCTCCACCTGGCCGTGGCTGGTGCCTGCCGACACCACCCGCACATGGGCGGCCCGGCGGTACAGGGCGGCGGTGATGGTGCTGTGCGTGGCCAGCGGATGGCGCTCCCGTATCAGCGCCACATAACGCTGCCGGAACAGCGCCTGCTGAAAAAAACCCGCCTTCAGCTGCGGCAGCGAGCCCAGCGCCAGGTCGACCCGGCCGGACGCCATGTCGTCACGCAGCGACGCATCGGCCACCGGAACGCAGCGCAGCGTGACGCCCGGCGCCTCGCGCGCCAGGGCGTCCATCAGCACCGGCAGGAAGTAGATCTCGCCCACGTCGGTCATGGCCAGCGTGAAGCAGCGTTCGCTGCGCACCGGGTCGAAGCTGGCGCGCACGTTCAGCGCGCCTTGCAGCCCCCGCAGCGCCTGCGCCACCGGCTCCGCCAGCTGCAGCGCATAGGGCGTGGGCGCCATGCCGGCGGGCGTTCGCAGGAACAGCTCGTCGTCCAGCAGGTCGCGCAAGCGGCGCAGCGCATTGCTCACCGCCGGCTGGCTCAGGCCCAGCGAGTCGGCCACGCGCGACACCCGGCCGTCCTGCACCAGGCGGTCGAACACCACCAGCAGGTTGAGGTCGATGTCCGTGAGTTTCATGGGCTTCTTTATTCAGGCTGTGAATACAGCGTATCACGGAGATTCTCTTGCAGGATGACGCATCGGCCGCGATCATGCGGTCCACAAGAACACCCACGGAGACCCGTCATGTCCGCATCCCCCGACGCCCTGCACTGGGAAGCCGGCGGCACCAGCCGCATTCCCTTTGCCGTCTACACCGACGAGCAGCGCCACCAGCGCGAGCTCGAACGCCTGTTCTACAAAGGCCACTGGTGCTATGTGGGTCTGGAGGCCGAAATCCCGAACGTGGGCGACTTCAAGCGCACCGTGGTTGGCGAGCGCTCGGTCATCATGACCCGCGCAGCCGACGGCGCCGTCCATGTGGTGGAAAACGTCTGCGCGCACCGCGGCATGCGTTTCTGCCGCAAGCGCCACGGCAACCAGACCGAATTCGTCTGCCCCTACCACCAGTGGAGCTACGCTCCCAACGGCGACCTGCAGGGCGTGCCGTTCCGGCGCGGCGTGCGGCAGGACGGCAAGGTCAATGGCGGCATGCCGACCGACTTCAATCCCAAGGACCACGCGCTGACCAAGCTCAAGGTGGCGGTGCGCGGCGGTGTGGTCTTCGCTTCGTTCGACCACGAGATCGAGTCGCTCGAAGACTACATGGGGCCGACCATCCTGCGCTACTTCGACCGCCTGTTCAACGGCCGA
>JALOSH010000250.1 GCA_025458545.1 Hydrogenophaga sp. | reverse complement strand
CTGGCCTGCAGGGGTGTGCCAATGGGGCGGCCCGCCTGGCCCTTGCTGACCGCTTCCATGTCCTGCGCATTGGGGTACTGGTCGAGCAGCAGGTAGTCGAACACCCGGCGCGCGATCGGCGCGGCGCTGGCGGAACCGAAGCCGGCGTTCTCCACCACCACGGCCAGCGCCACGCGCGGCTGGTCCATGGGAGCGAAGGCCACGTACAGCGAATGGTCGCGCTGGTGCTCTTCGAGTTTGCGGGCGTCGTAGCGGTCTTTCTGGCCGATGGTCACCGCCTGCGCGGTACCGGTTTTCCCGCCGCTGCTGTAGCCGGCACCTGCGAACACACCGGCGCCCGTGCCTTCGGTGGTCACGCCCTCCATGGCCTTGAGCACCGCGTCGATGTGCTCGCGCTGGTAGCCCAGGTTCACCGGCGGTTCGCTGTTCAGCGGTGTGCGCTCGCGCGTGACCACGTTTTCGGTCGCCATCGTCAGGTGGGGCCGGTGCTTGACGCCGCCGTTGGCCAGGGTGGCCATGGCGTGCGCCAGTTGCAGCATGGTGAAGTTGTTGTAGCCCTGGCCAATACCCAGCGAAATCGTCTCACCGGCGTACCACTTCTGTTGTTCGGGACGCTTGAAGGTCTGGCGCTTCCACTCCTGGTTGGGCAGCACTCCGCGCACCTCGCCCTTGAGGTCGATGCCGGTGATCTGGCCAAAACCCAGCGGCGCCATGAAGTCGTGCATGGCGTCCACGCCCATCTCGTTGGCCAGCGAGTAGTAGTAGGTGTTGCTGGACTTGACGATGCTGCGGTACAGGTTCACCGAGCCCAGTCCGCTGTCGCCATGGCTGCGGAAACGGTGGTTGCCGAACATCCAGAAGCCGGGGTCGTAGACGGTGGTCTGTTCCGAGCGCAAGCCCAGCTCCAGCGCGCCCAGCGCCATGAAGGGTTTGTAGGTGGAGCCGGGCGGGTAGGTGCCGCGCAGCGCGCGGTTGAGCAAGGGTTTGTCCAGCGACTCGTTGAGCGCTTTCCAGTTCTCCACGTCGATGCCCTCGACGAACAGGTTGGGGTCGAAGGTGGGCACCGACACAAAGGCCAGCACCTCGCCGTTGCGCGGGTCGATCGCCACCAGCGCGCCGCGCCGGTCGCCGAACATGTCTTCCACCAGTTTCTGCAGACGGATGTCGATCGTCAGCACCACCGTGTTGCCGGGCGTGGCCGGGGTGTTGAGCAACGAGCGCACCGCGCGCCCGCCGGCGGAGGTCTCCACCCGGTCGAATCCGGTGAGGCCGTGCAACTCGCGTTCGTAACTTTGCTCCGCACCCAATTTGCCGATGTGCTCGGTGCCACGGTAGTTGGCCTGCTCTTCTTCCGGCCAGTCCTCCATGTTCTCCTTTTCGCGCTGGTTGATCCGCCCGATGTAGCCGATCACGTGGCTGGCCACCTCGCCGTTCGGGTACTGGCGGAACAGCCGCGCACGCACATCCACGCCAGGAAAGCGGTAGCGCTGCGCGGTGAAGCGTGCCACCTCTTCGTCGCTCAGGCGGGTGCGCAACGGCAGGGAATCGAAACTGCGCGACTCTTCCATCAGCTTGTTGAAGCGCCGCCGGTCGCGCGGCTCGATGCTCACCAGCTCGCCCAGCGCCTCGATGGTGGCGTTCAGGTCGTCCACCTTCGACGGCGTGATCTCCAGCGTGTAGGCCGAGTAGTTGGTGGCCAGCACCCGACCGTGCCGGTCCAGGATCTGCCCGCGGTTGGGCACCACCGGCAGCACCGCGGTGCGGTTGCTCTCGGCCTGCGCCAGCATGTCGTCGTGGCGCAGCACCTGCAGGTACACCATGCGCGCCACCACCAGCCCGAACGCAAACAGCACCGCCAGCCCCGCCACCAGCACGCGGGTGCGGAACTGCGCGAGATCGGCTTCGACGTTGCGGAGTTCGGTCATGGTGTGAACCTTCGCCTATGGAGCTGCACTCTCGCGAGCCAGTTCCATCCGGCGCGAGATGCCCGCGCCAGGATGCGGTGGAACCGGCTTCGCCGGACCACTCGCATCGCCCCCTGGGGGGTGACGCCGAAGGCGGCGCGGGGGGTGCTCATAGTGGCCGGTTGTCGTCAGGGTTCGGCGCGCGGCGCTGGGGTGCGAGCAGCAGCACACTCACCAGCGGCCAGAGCGCCGCTTCCAGCACCGGGGCCAGAAAATACGACCAGCCCGGGAAGCCGCTGCCACTGACCATGCGCACCAGCAGTTCCAGCAGGTGCGCCGCGAAGAACAAAGGCAGCACCTGAACCGCCTGGTTGGGCACGCCAAACCACAGCAGCCGCCGGTGCATCGAGATGGCGGAAAAACCGAGCACCGTGTAAGCCAGCGCATGCTGACCCAGCAGCGCGCCCTGGTGCACATCCATCGCCAGACCAAACGCAAACGCCACACCGACGCCGATGCGCAGCGGCTGGTGCACGCTCCAGAACACCAGCGCCACGGCCAGCAGATCGGGCACCCAGGGTGCACGACCCCACAGGCCCATGTTCATCAGCATGTTGAGCATCAGCGCCGCCAGCAGGCTGAACCAGATGAACACCGGGTTGGCCGGCAGCAAGAGCTGCTGCCCAGGACGCATGATCATGGCGCGGTGCTCCGGGCGTTGGCGGTGTCGCTGGCGGGGCGGCGCAGCCGGGGCGCGGCGGCCGCGGGCAGGGGCGAAGGCGGCAGCGCATTGCCCACCGGTGCCAGCACCAGCACATGCAGCGCACCCTGCACACGCGCCAGCGGCGCGCACTCGATGCGGGTGAACGACGATTCGGCGCGGCGCTCCACCTTGGTCACCCGCGCCACCGGCAGGCCCGGCGGGTACACGCCGTCCACACCGCTGGTGGTGAGCAGGTCGCCTTCGTTGATGTCGGCGTTGGCCAGTGTGTAGCGCAGCTCCAGACCATCGCCGCCGGTGCCGGGCTGGCCGTAGGCGACGTTGCGCACACCGGTGCGGCTGTTGAGCACCGGGATCGCCTGGTCGCGGTCGATCAGCAGCGTCACCTCAGACACCAGCGGGTACACCCGTGTCACCTGCCCGAGCACGCCGCTGTCGTCGATCACCGGCGAACCGGCCACGATGCCGTGGGTCTGTCCGCGGTCGATCACCACCTTGCGCGAGTACGGATCGGCCGCGTCGTACAACACCTGCGCGCCCGTGGCCGGGGTGTTGATGCGTTCGCGCATGGTCAGCAACTCGCGCAGACGCTGGTTTTCCAAAGTCAGCTGCTCGACCTGCAGCGCGCGGGTGGCCTGGGTGGCCAGCCGCTGCTGCGCCTGGCTCTCGGATTGCTGGGCGGTGTGCAGCGAGGTGAAGTATTCCCCTGCCTGGCTGGCCACCTCCACCGGTTGCATCACCAGCCATTGCGCCGGGTGCAGCACGGTGGCCAGCGCCGCGCGCACCGGCGCGGCGAACTGGAAGCGCACGTCGGCCACCATCAGGAACAGGGCCAGCGCGCTGAACACCATCAGCTTGGACAGCGCCGATGGCCCCTGTTTGAAAAACGGGGGCGGGGTGCGGTCCAGGGTGCCCAGTGGCATGGCGGGGTGGGCTCGTGCTTGGGGCCGGCGAACCGGCGCGCGTTTATTCGCTGGTGAAAATGGTGCCCAGGCGCTCCATGCGCTCCAGGGCCATGCCACAACCCCGCACCACGCAGGTCAGCGGCTCTTCGGCCACCAGCACGGGCAGACCGGTTTCTTCGGCCAGCAGGCGGTCCAGGTCGCGCAGCAGGGCGCCACCACCGGTCAGCATCATGCCGCGCTCGGCGATGTCGGCGCCCAGCTCGGGCGGTGTCTGCTCCAGCGCACTCTTGACGGCCGAGACGATGCTGTTGAGCGGGTCGGTCAGGGCTTCCAGAATCTCGTTGCTGGAGATGGTGAAGCTGCGCGGCACGCCCTCGGAGAGGTTGCGTCCCTTGACTTCCATTTCCTTGACTTCGCTGCCCGGGAAGGCCGAGCCGATGTTCTTCTTGATCGCTTCCATGCCGTAGTTGCGGCGGATGTAGGCAATGATGGCGTCGTCGAAGCGGTCACCGCCCACGCGCACGCTGCCCTTGTAGACCATGCCGCCCAGCGAGATCACGCCGACTTCGGTCGTGCCGCCGCCAATGTCGACCACCATGGAGCCCGACGCGTCCGACACCGGCAGACCGGCGCCGATGGCCGCGGCCATGGGTTCTTCGATCAGATAGACCTCGGAGGCGCCGGCGCCCAGGGCCGACTCGCGGATCGCGCGGCGCTCGACCTGGGTCGAACCGCAGGGCACGCAGATGATGATGCGCGGGCTCGGCTTGAACATCGAGCGCGGGTGCACCATCTTGATGAACTGC
>JALOSH010000249.1 GCA_025458545.1 Hydrogenophaga sp. | reverse complement strand
GCGGTGCTGCGTGAAGGGGATCGGGTCGAGGTCTACCGCCTGCTTCGGGTGGATCCCAAGGTGGCCCGACGGGAGCGCTTTGTCGGGCAGGGTGCGCGCCGGGCCGGGCTGTTCGCCCAGCGGCGCCCTGGGTCGAAAGCGGGTTACTGAGGGGTCTGGGGCAGGGGGCCGCAATCGCTGCGGATGGTTTCGTCCATGCGTCTGGCTTCGTCACCCCGGGCCTTGTCGTCCATGATTTCGCGCTCGCCCTTGGCATTGGTCGTGGCGATGCGGATGCCCGTGTCCAGCGTGGCCTTGGCGCGTTTGGCGCGCTCGCAGTTCTCGGCACGGGCTTTGGCCACCCTGTCCGCCTCGGCTTTCTTCTTGGCCAGTTCGGCTTCTTCTGCCTGCTTCTTTTTGGCTTCCAGCTGCTCGTCACGCCCGCTGGGTTTGGGCGCGGCGGCTGCCGTGGCAGTTCCCTGAACCGGTGCCGACGCAGCCACCGCCACACGAGGCGCTGCGGCCGACCGCGAACCTGGCGCCTTGATGATGTTCTTCTCTGGCGTGCCAGGGGGCGGCGGCGTGTCGCTGAACACTTTGCGACCCGTGCTGTCCACCCACTGCCACTGCGCCATGGCGGAGCCACAGGCGAGCAGGGTCACCAACACGAACGCGAAGGAACGGGCAGACGGCATGGAAGTCGATTTGAAAGAAACCATGTGTTCAGTTTAGCGCGATGCCACCGCCAGAGCATCCCTGGAAGTGGGCTGGGTGTGAACCATTTGCTTATGCGGTCGTTTTTGCGGGCTGAATGGCAACCGGCCTGGCCCAAATGAGCCCCAAATGGTGGCGGGTACAATCGTGCTTTTGGAGCTTTACCCCATGCGCCTACTCGGCAAAGCGCTCACCTTCGACGATGTTTTGTTGGTGCCAGCGTACTCCCAGGTCCTGCCCAAGGACACCTCCCTCGCCACCCAGTTTTCCCGCAACATCAAGCTCAACCTGCCCCTGGTGTCGGCTGCGATGGACACCGTGACCGAGGCCCGTCTGGCGATCGCCATTGCCCAGGAAGGCGGCATCGGCATCATCCACAAGAACCTGTCAGCCCAGGAGCAGGCCGCGCATGTGGCCAAGGTCAAGCGGTACGAATCGGGTGTGTTGCGCGACCCGGTGGTGATCACGCCCCAGACCACGATTCGTCAGGTGATGAAGCTGTCCGATGAACTCGGCATCTCCGGTTTTCCGGTCGTCGAGGCGGGCCGCGTGGTCGGTATCGTCACAGGTCGCGACCTGCGCTTTGAAACCCGCTTCGACCTGCCGGTGAGCGAGATCATGACGCCGCGCGAGCGCCTGATCACCATGCCCGACGGCACCACGCCGACCGAGGCCAAAGCCCTGCTCAACAAACACAAGCTCGAACGACTGCTGCTGGTGAACGACGCCTTTGAACTCAAGGGCCTGATCACGGTGAAAGACATCACCAAGCAATTGAACTTCCCGAATGCGGCGCGCGACGCCGCCGGTCGACTGCGCGTGGGCGCGGCGGTGGGTGTGGGCGAGGGCACCGAAGAACGCGTCGAGGCATTGGTGAAAGCGGGTGTGGACGCCATTGTGGTGGACACCGCCCACGGCCACAGCAAGGGCGTGATCGACCGGGTGCGCTGGGTCAAGCAGAACTACCCGCAGGTCGACGTGATCGGCGGCAACATCGCCACCGGCAGCGCCGCGCTGGCGCTGGTCGAAGCGGGTGCGGACGGCGTCAAGGTCGGCATCGGTCCCGGCTCCATCTGCACCACCCGCATCGTGGCCGGTGTCGGCGTGCCGCAGATCATGGCGATCGACAACGTGGCCACCGCGTTGCAAACCACTGGCGTGCCGATGATCGCCGACGGTGGCATCCGCTACAGCGGCGACATCGCCAAGGCCATCGCCGCCGGTGCCCACACCGTGATGATGGGCGGCATGTTCGCCGGCACCGAAGAGGCACCGGGCGAGATCGTGCTGTACCAGGGCCGCAGCTACAAGAGCTACCGCGGCATGGGATCGATTGGCGCCATGCAGCAGGGGAGCGCCGACCGCTATTTCCAGGAAAGCAGCACCGGCAACCCCAATGCCGACAAGCTGGTGCCCGAAGGCATCGAAGGCCGTGTTCCCTACAAGGGTTCGGTCGTCTCCATCATCTTCCAGATGGCTGGCGGCTTGCGCGCCTC
The DNA here is from genome assembly GCA_025458545.1 of Hydrogenophaga sp. The sequence goes on along the minus strand of JALOSH010000249.1, from coordinate 1,924 downwards.
CATGGGTTATTGCGGATGCCCCAGCATCGAGCACATGCGTGCCAAGGCCGAGTTCGTCGAGATCACCTCGGCCGGCATCCGCGAAAGCCATGTGCACGATGTGCAGATCACGAAAGAGGCTCCGAACTACAGGGCTGAATAAGGCTCACCCCGCGCCGCCTGCGGCGTCACCCCCAGGGGGCGGCACCAGCGGCCCGGCAAAGCCGGTTCCGCGATGCCCCCGGACGGGGTGACCTCTTGCCAAACGGGTCGTCCTTCGAGACGGCCCTTGTTTTTTCGGAAGTCCACCGACCGCCATGCAACACCAGAAAATCCTCATCCTCGATTTCGGTTCCCAGGTCACCCAGCTGATCGCCCGGCGCGTGCGCGAGGCGCATGTGTACTGCGAAGTGCATCCCTGCGATGTCAGCAGCGACTGGGTACGTAAGTTCGCCGCCGACGGTCAGCTCAAGGGTGTGATCCTCTCCGGCAGCCACGCCAGCGTGTACGAGGTGGACGACAAGGCGCCGGACGCGGTGTTCGAGCTGGGCGTGCCGGTGCTGGGCATCTGCTACGGCATGCAGACCATGGCGCAGCAGTTGGGCGGCAAGGTGGAAGCCGGCAAGACGCGCGAGTTCGGTTACGCCGAGGTTCGCGCCCGCGGCCACACGGCGCTGCTCAAGGGCATCGAGGACTTCCATACGCCCGAAGGCCACGGCATGCTCAAGGTCTGGATGAGCCACGGCGACAAGGTCACCGAAATGCCGCCGGGCTTCAAGCTCATGGCCAGCACCGACGCATGCCCGATCGCCGGCATGGCCGACGAATCGCGCGGCTACTACGCGGTGCAGTTCCACCCCGAGGTCACGCACACGGTGCAGGGCAGGGCGTTGCTGGAGCGCTTCGTGCTGGAGATCTGTGGCACGCGGCCCGACTGGATCATGCGCGACCACATCGAAGAAGCGGTGCAGAAAATCCGCGAGCAGGTGGGCGACGAAGAGGTCATTCTCGGCCTGTCCGGCGGTGTCGATTCGTCGGTGGCGGCGGCCCTGATCCACCGAGCCATCGGCGACCAGTTGACCTGCGTGTTTGTCGACCACGGCCTGCTGCGTCTGCACGAGGGCGACATGGTCATGGACATGTTTGTCGGCAAGCTGCACGCCAAAGTGATCCGCGTGGACGCAGCCGACCAGTTCCTGGGCCACCTCGCTGGCGTGAGCGAGCCGGAAGCCAAACGCAAGATCATCGGCCGCGAATTTGTCGAAGTTTTCAAAGCCGAAGCGGCCAAACTCACTTCAAGTGGTACATCAACAAAAGGCGCCAAGTGGTTGGCACAAGGAACAATTTATCCAGATGTGATCGAATCTGGCGGTGCCAAGAGCAAGAAAGCGGTCACCATCAAGAGCCACCACAACGTGGGCGGCCTGCCCGAGCAACTGGGCCTGAAACTGCTGGAGCCGCTGCGCGATTTGTTCAAGGACGAGGTGCGCGAACTCGGCGTGGCCCTCGGCCTGCCGCACGACATGGTCTACCGCCACCCGTTCCCGGGACCGGGTCTGGGCGTTCGCATCCTGGGCGAAGTGAAAAAGGAATATGCCGACCTGCTGCGCCGGGCCGACGCGATCTTCATCGAAGAACTGCGCTCCACCATCGACCACAACTCCGGCAAGAGCTGGTACGACCTGACCAGCCAGGCCTTCACCGTGTTCCTGCCGGTCAAGAGCGTGGGTGTGATGGGCGACGGCCGCACCTACGACTACGTGGTGGCGCTTCGCGCGGTGCAGACCAGCGACTTCATGACCGCCGACTGGGCCGAGCTGCCGTACGCGCTGCTCAAGAAGGTCAGCAGCCGCATCATCAACGAGGTGCGTGGCATCAACCGCGTGACCTACGACGTGAGCTCCAAGCCGCCGGCCACCATCGAGTGGGAGTGATTTTCTGCAGC